>JAGCYI010000240.1 GCA_017960885.1 Bacteroidales bacterium | reverse complement strand
GGCACAGCAAGTCGCGAAACCGAACGCTTTATTAAAAAGGTGCGTTTCGATCGTGATATTCAGGTTTATATCGTTTCGGAATCGGGCGCGTCGATTTATTCAGCCTCGGAGGTTGCTCGCGAGGAGTTTCCCGAATACGATGTAACAGTGCGTGGAGCGGTTTCGATTGGACGCCGCTTGTTAGACCCGCTTGCCGAACTCGTAAAAATCGACCCAAAATCCATCGGAGTGGGTCAGTATCAGCACGATGTTAACCAAACCAAACTCAAAGAGAGTCTCGACGATGTGGTAATCAGTTGCGTAAACCAAGTGGGCGTAAACGTTAACACTGCCTCCAAGCACCTTTTGACCTACGTTTCGGGTCTTGGTCCTGCCTTGGCGCAAAATATTGTAAACTATCGCAAAGAAAACGGACCGTTTGGCTCGCGCACCGAACTCAAAAAAGTTCCACGAATGGGCGACAAGGCTTTTGAGCAGTGCGCAGGATTTCTCCGTATCGAAGGTGCTGACAATCCGTTAGATAACTCTGCCGTCCACCCCGAAAAATATTACATCGTTAGCAAAATGGCAAAAGACCTCGGCTGCGGCGTTAAAGACCTTATCACCGACAAGACTATGCGTGCCAAAATCGACATCAAAAAATATGTTGACGACAAAACCGGTCTGCCCACCCTCACCGACATTCTCACCGAATTAGAAAAGCCTGGTCGCGACCCTCGTGGTGAGTTTAAAGTGCCTGAGTTTGAGCAAAGTGTAGAAAAAATCACCGACCTAAAAGAAGGTATGGAACTCAACGGCATAGTTACCAACGTTACCAATTTTGGAGCGTTTGTAGACCTTGGTGTTCACGTCAGCGGACTTTTGCACGTTTCGCAACTTGGTGGCACCCGCCGCAATCCCGTCAACCCCTCCGACGTCCTCAAAATCAACCAACCCGTAAGGGTAAAAGTGCTTACCGTGGATGTGGATAGAAATAGGATAGGATTGGGATTGGTGAAGGAGTGAAATTTGTTAGAATATAGATAAAAAGTGGCTTAATATGCAAGTACTCTACGAAGATAACCATATCATCATTGTTTCAAAAACCGTTAATGAGATTGTGCAGGGCGATAAGACAGGCGACAAGACTCTTATCGACACTGTAAAACAATATATTAAGGAAAAATATTCCAAGCCCGGAGATGTTTTTCTCGGACTTACGCACCGTTTAGACCGCCCTACGTCGGGCGTGGTGATTTTTGCCAAAACAAGCAAGGCTCTGAGCCGTCTCAACGCTATGTTTCGCGACGGTGAAATCCACAAAACCTATTGGGCAATAACTGCCAACTGTCCAAAAGAGACCGAGGGCACGCTCGAAAACTTTATCAAGAAAAACGAGAAACTCAACAAGAGTTTTATCGCCCCAAACGAGACGAAAGAGGCCAAAAAAGCAATCCTCAATTACCGTATCATCTCAAAATCAGATCGTTATTATCTTTGGGAGATAAACCTCCTCACAGGTCGCCACCATCAGATACGCTGTCAGTTAGCCGCCATCAATTGCCCCATCAAGGGCGATTTGAAATATGGCTATCCGCGTTCAAATCCCGATGGCGGACTTTCGCTTCACGCCCGCAAAGTGGAATTTATCCACCCTGTAAGCAAACAAGAAATCTCCGTCATCGCCCCCGTCCCCAAAGGCGATAAATTGTGGGAGTATTTTGAGCAACAAACACAGTAAAATGTATAAATTTTTATAAGTGTAAAAATCTCAAAAATGCTCAAAAAATGCCGCGTTAAAAAATGTTAAATTTTACCCTTGAAGTTTAATTAATACACTAATAATCAATATTATAATTTAAAAAATATGCCTTAAAACTCAGCGAAATTGTGACAAAAAGTGGCAATTTCGCTGAGTTTTAAGTTTGATTGTGTATAAAATTATTATAAATTAATATTATGAATGGTGATTATACCCACACTTTATATAATAATACTTGTATCTACGTTTCCCTTTTTATCAAAAAATAAATTGATATTTCTGTAACACCCAATAAAAATAATTCGTATATTTGTTTCGGAACGGTGGCTCTACATACCCACCCTCCGACATACAATGGAATATAAGATGGCATAGTGCTGTTTCTTGCAGAAAATGTGGAAGTTTTCATAAACAAACGAGCAGCACGATTGCCACGCTACTTTTTAGTTAGCGTGGTCAATTGTGTTATATGTTTGTTTAGGTCTTTCCACAACCTTCTGCAAATATAACAACAACATTTGGCTACGCTTTTTGTTTTGCACTTTTGCCTTTCATAAAAATGATAGTTTATATAATTTATTAATATTTAAAGTTTTATAATATGAAAGGAAAATTTTTAACAATTATGTTGATGTTGTTATTTACACAACAATTATTCGCTCAAATTGCGATGGACAAAACAGAAGCCGACGGACAAAGAATTATTTGTACGTATTATAAAACATCAGGAGTTCCCGGTCTATCATTTAGTCTGAACTCTGGTACAATACCAGTACTTAATGATACAATCTGGGAATTAGATATAAAAGTCATTTCTAATGTCAAAAAAACGATGTCGATTGGAAGAAAGTTGTTGCTAAAACTAACTGATGATTCAATTATTGAATTATCTAACACAAATGAAATTGATTTGTTGGATAATGAATATGAATTGGTCGGTAGTTCTATAACATACTTCGTGTATCCGAAATATGATATATCAAAAAGTGATTTGGAGAGGATTATCAGTTTGGGGGTGAAAAAAATTAGGATGGAGTTTAATACTAATGAATACACTATGGAAACGAAAAATAAAATATCAAAAATTCTTACAAAGGCTTATTCCGATATTCAAAATGCATATAAAGTTCAGAAAGATATTCATTCGGATTTTTAGATATTGAATTACAAAAACTAATTTTGGGAGCATTGCCCGTCAATGCTCCTTTTTTTATATTTATCGTCATAATGTCCGTATGCAGAAAGCACAAGGACAAGAATTTCGTTGCCATTGATTTCATAAACAAGGCGGTGCTTGTCGGTAATTCGCCGCGACCATGTGCCTTGACGATTTTCGCGAAGTGGCTTGGGTAAGCCTGTGCCGATGGTGGGATGTTGCTCTAACTCCTCTAATAATTTTAGAAGTCTTTTGTATGCTTTGGGTTCAAACTTCATCAGTTTTTCAACGCCTTGCATAGCAAAATCAGTAAATTCAACCTTGTACATTTGCCATTCTTTTAAAAAATTGATCAAATGATTCGTTGTCTCGTTTGCTATACACCTTTCCTTCTTCTGCCTGTCTTTTTGATTCGTCAAGCATTTTAAAAAAATCCTCTTTCGACATTAAGGTTTCGTCCGGTAAGCATTTCAACCCATACCCCGTGCTTCGTCCGCCATCTTCGGTTTTGACGAGAATGCCTTTTTGGATTAAATCTTGAATGTCGCGGAGGGCGGTGTCGGTGGAGCATTTGGCTATTTTTGCCCATTTGCCAGTTTGAAGTTTGCCTTCAAAACCGTCCCAAAGCATATTGAGTATTTTTATTTGACGGGGATTGAGCGATAAATGTCGGTATTGATCCCAAAACGCCGCCTTTTGCAATGTGCGTTTGGTAATTTGCTCGGCTTTTTTTACGGCTTGTTCAAGACAATTTAAAAACCAGATTAGCCATTCGGAAATGTCTAAACCGCCTTTTTGTGTACGTTCCAAAATGTCGTAATACGATTTTCGGTTTTCGGCAATGGCAGCCGACATACTATAAAAACGGTTTTGACTATTGTCGCTGCGGGCAAGAAGCATATCCATTATGGTTCGCGCAATACGTCCGTTGCCATCGCTAAACGGATGGATTGTCACAAACCATAAGTGCGCTATCGCGGCTTTTATTATGCCGTCAACTTTTGCATTCTCAATATAATTTAGCAAAACATCCATCATCTCAGGCACTTGCTCCGATGGTGGTGCTTCGTAGTGGATTTTTTCGCTGCCATAACGTCCTGAAACCACCTGCATAGTTTGACCACTATTGCGGTACGCTCCAACGGTGATTTTTTCGAAACTCCTTACAGAAGGGAATAGTAATGTATGCCATTTGAACAATCGGTTGCTTGTTAACGGAACGCTGTAATTGCTTACAGCATCCATCATTACCTCTACCACACCTTCGATATATTTGTTTGAAGCCGGCACTCCTGTATTGTTGATGCCCAATTGCCAAGCCACCGAAGAGCGCACGTCGTCGCGATTGAGCACAATGCCCTCTATCGCCGACGACATCAGAATATCTGCTGTGAGCGAATCGAGCGCGGCTGATTTTTTAATCTCAAAACCCAACGCACCCATTATTCCCGAAAGTTTTCCTATTTCGAATTTAACATTCGCGAGCCTCTGCAATACGCTTTCCTTGTTCCATTCAAAATTTGGAAACTCTTTTTCTTGCCAAATATACATACCTTTTCTCTTTTTTGCGGCAAATAATTAAACTATTCACCGCATATTTTGCAGCGAATATAATAGTTTTTCGCCGCACGGCAAAAAAATTAATCTTTTTTCTCTTCCTTGATATGCTCCTTTACCAATTCGCAGCCGTCGCAGCCGCCTTCTAAACGTTTCTTTATCAATTCTTTATCGATAATCATCTGTTGGGTGCGCATACAGTAGATGCCACGTTTGCGCATTTCTTTGTTGTGCCCTACTTCGTAGTCGGGGAATTTTTTCTTCTTAGAAAAAAAGGTCTGAACGCCGAGTCCAAGAAAGCACAGCGCAACTATTACTAAAACTACTAAAAATACTTTCAAAAACATTTTTTACATTATTAATAGGTGTCAACATCAAGGCGACCGAGTTTTTTGCCGTTTTGGTCGTAAACGGTTGATTTGCCGCTGCGTTTGCCTTTTTTGTATTTGCTCTGCATTTTTATGTTGCCGTTGTCGTAGAAGAAAACGGTTTCGCCGTGACGCAGACCGTCTTCGTACATTATGCGGGCTTTTACTTTGCCGTTGGTGTAAAATTCGGTGTAGGTGCCGTCTAATTGGTCGCTGTCATATTCAGCCTCTGCCATTTTTACCTGACGGGCGTTGTCGTGATAAAAATATGCTATACCGTCGAGTTTGCCTTTGTGATAATTGGCTGTGGCATAGAGATTTCCCGACGGATAATATGTGCGCCAAATGCCTTCCACTTTGCCGTCTTCGATATTGCCTTCAAAATGAATGTTTTCGGTGCTGTCGTAATTGATTTTGGCTGCACCGTCGTCGAAATCCTTATCTTCGGTTAATGCGGCTTTAAAGTCGAGCGAATCTAAATCTTTCATTTCCAACGAGTTTTCGGCTAATGCTTCAAACATTTGAAGCGAGTCGGCTGCTGCTGCTGTGCTATCGTATTGGATGGCAAACGAAGAGCGGAAAAGCCCTGCGTCGTTTACCAATTGGAAACCAACGCGGGCAAACGAGCAAATGAGGTTTTTATTCTCCTCCAAACTCTTGCGATCTTCGGCGGGAGAGTATTTGTGGAGGGTTTCGTACATTTTGGGAGTTTGCACAAAGAGCGAAATGTTTGTCTTGATGTCAAATTGGTCTTTGAAGTCGGCAAACTTTGGGTTTTTGTTGAGAGTGCGGCCTTGCAGATAGTCGTCGATTATCTGGTGAATTGATTCTTGCGAATTGGCAAACACCACGTAGTCTTCTATGTAGGTGAAGAATGGTTTTTCGATGTCCTTAAACAGTTTGCCGAGGAACATTTTGAAAATGCCCTTGATACCGAGATATTGGATGTCGAAATTGCGGTAAGGCTCAATTTTGAATTTTACAGGTGTGCGTCGGTTGAGATGCGTAATTATCTTACCAAGAGATTCTTTGGCGCGTTTGATGTCGGAAGCGTTTACAAACACAACACCATCGATGTCGCGCGATTTTTCGCTTAGCGGACGGAGTTTGCAAATAGCAATTTCGGAGCCTATCCAACCTAAGAAATCATCTTTGAGACTAAATCCAAGCAACTTTTCTACTATTTTGATATCAGTTTCCATAGTTTTTACTTCGGCGGGATTGCCTTTGGCGTATTCGTCCATAAGTGCGGAGTAAAAACGCATAAAGTCGCTGAAATTCAACGAGAAATACAATGCAGTTTGGTCAGACATTATTTCATAAGAACGCGATTTGCCGGGTGTTACATTTGAAAACGCCCTGATATATGAATATACGCTGTCGAGACTTGTGAATCCGTCCAAGTGTATTTGGTCGTTGTCTAAGTTGATTTCGGCGGCTGTATATGCCAACGATGCTCCGAGCATATCCATCACATCGCTCGGGTCGGTGGAGTAAATTGAGTAAAGTCCCGGGATAAGTTTGTAGTTGACATACGCCTTGAACATTTTTCTATTGGAGAGTCCTGAGGTTACCACCTTGAAATTGAGGTTGTTGTCCCAGAATTGAGTGTTGTGGTGACGGATAACACGCTCAACAAGACTTTTGTCGAGACTTATGGCTAAGATATTGTTTACTAATGAGATATTGATGTCGAAAGTTGGGTCTTCGATGTCGCGGAGAGTGTAGATGTCGTATTTGCCTTCGTTGGTTTCAATCTGTGATTCAAGAAATTTGAAACCTTTTACAAGTTTTAGCGACGCTTTGATTTCGGGAAAATATTCTGCAAACTCTTGAAGGTCGATGAGGTATACCAGATCCCAGTTGCGGTCGTTGGGCATACAGCCAACAACCAACAGTTTTCGGTCTGAGAGAATCTTGTCAACGGCTTTGTTGTTGTTGAGAAACCAGTCAACAGTTTCGATGTCGGAATTGATGTCGGCAAAATATTCTGTTGATTTAAGGTATTGCCACAGAGCGCTTCCGCTGAGTGTAGACCACGCCTTGGATAGGTTTTCGGTTTCGATAACGAATGCGGCATCGCTCGGCACGGCTGAAAAAGCGTTGATGTCGACAGTCTTTCTGAATAGTTTGTGGTATCCGATAAAACCCCCGACAAGGATTGCCACCACTCCGAGGGTTATAAACATTCCCAAAAGTACTTTTTTCATATAATGGTGTTTAAAAGGTTATGCAATTTTGCGAAAACAAAGATAAACTAAAAAAATGATTTTACCAATAACTCGTGGCACAAATTATGTTTACAATTTTACTAAAGAAATTATTTTTATGTTATGTACAATTACACTCAATATCCAGCAAGTATAATTCCGCGTAATATTTTAGAGGCGCAGGACAGC
>JAGCYI010000239.1 GCA_017960885.1 Bacteroidales bacterium | reverse complement strand
AAGGAAAGTTTTGTTACAAAGGCAATTAGAGACGGCGGCGCGGTGGTTTTTGAAGAAATCAACTTTGCCAAACCGCAATATCTCGCTTTCTTGAATTCGCTTTTAGACGACAACGGTTTTGTGCGTTTAGATAACGGCGATGTGGTGCGTCGTCACAAAAATTTCCGTTTTTTTGCCACTATGAATGTGGGATATTTTGGTACGAAACAGTTGAATCAGGCACTCTACAACCGTTTCAACTCGATTGTGGAGGTGGCGCAACTTTCCGACAAGGCTGTGGAGCGGATGTTGGTTTACCGTGTGCCCGAATGTACGCCGTTTGTGTCAAAAATTATAAATGTTTATCACAAAATCAAGAAAAAGATTGAGGCAGAGGAACTTGACATTGTAATTTCGCCCCGAAACCTCGAAAATTGGGCGCGGATGGCAAAATACGAGGGGTATCCGCTCGCCGCCGAAAAAACTATTATTCCCGTTGCCAAGTGCGACCGTATGTTAGAAAAAACTTTCCGCTCAATTATTGGCGTTTATCAATGGGAATGATGGACAAGAATACCTGTTTGAAACTGTTTTTGGGCGACGACAACCGCAATAAAGAGGAGGATTTTTGCCGTACTTTTTCCGAAAAAAACACTGTTAGTCTGATTTTTAGCCACACCCAAAATCCATCTACCAACGGAGCCGTTATCACCAACGACCCGCAGTTTTTGGAAATATATAATAATCAGCCACTTTTGCGTCGTGTAGAAAACCACCTCGGCATATCTCCCAAGGTGTCGAACGATGTTTGGATAGCCCTGAGTATGGTTACACGTGCCCTATCGATTCACGAATGTCTACATATCCTTTACACCGATTTTTCAATTTCAGTACCAAACGATGTAAAGTGCAGAGGGTCAAGGAATAAGATATTTGTAATGCACCATATTTGGAACACCATTGAAGATAGTTTTATCGAATCTTACGGCGCATCGTATTACCAAAATATCATCGGCTATCTCAAATTTTTGAATATGTCAATTGCGTATAGTCCTGATAAACAAGACGATGATGAGGATGACATTCCCGACCCACAAACCCAAAAACAATTCCGCAACCTTACTGATTATCTGCAATATATGCTTTGGTTTTTGATTTATTCTCCGTTTGTGAAACGCGAAAACCACAACGCTGATATTCAGTTATATATCGATAAAACCAAGGATTTGTTTCTAAAAGGCTCTCTTCAAACCACACCCAAAAAGCGTTACGAATATGTTCGCAAAATTTTTGATATTATTCTGCCGCTAATTCCCGACGACGATAAGGCAGATTTAAATTCTCCGTCGTTGAGGGATAAAATCAAGTTATCGTCGCTTAACGACCTTTTTGTAGGAAGCAGTGGAATTAAACCTCAAAATACTGATGTTAAGCCTATTACACGTCGCCTTTTTACAGATTTAAATGGAAATCTAATCAATGGCGATGAGGAGGCTACTCGCGACCAACTGTTGATGGATATTGTTGATTTTGAGGATAATATGGCACGTCAATCTGCCGAATCAAAACAACCCGTTAGCGAAACAGTAATAATTTACCCATCAAACTACAATATGCAGAATATTTTTCTGCATCGTAATATCAAAATTATTCAAAACCGCAAGTCGCCCGATTTTGCCAAAAAAAACGATTACTATCAGTTGCAACGTAAGTATCAGAGTGTAATAAATACTTATAAATCAAGAATATATGATATTCTTCAAGCCAAAACCGAAGTGATTGTAAACCGTCAGATATTTGGCAACGGCATTTCGTCGAAACATTTTGGCGACCTTAAAAAACGGTACTGGTACAAAAAAGAGCAAGGCATTGACCTTCCGCCAATTTCGTTTTTGTTTTTGATAGACGGAAGCGGTTCAATGAGTGGTCAAAAACTCAAAAGTGCGCAAACCGCGTCGCTGATTATGCACGAAGTTTTGCAAGCCAACGGCATAGAACATTGCTTTGTGGAGCATCGCGCAGGAGGAGATCAACCCACAATCGAAGTAAATGTTTTGTTTGATTTTAATTCGCAACCCTCGCAAAAATACAACCTTATGACAATGAAAGCGGATTACGACAACCGCGATTCGCTTGCGCTTATTTGGGCAGAAAAATATCTCTCTGCCAACGCCTCAAACGAGCAAAAAGTTATTGTGGTGCTTTCCGACGGCTTGCCTGCCCACCAATACGACAATTATTATCCGCCATCGTCGGTAGAGGATACCGCCATCACAGTCAACCGCATTATGCACCACGGCACCCGCATAGCCGCCATAGCCCTTTGCAACACCTACAACGACCTCCGCGCCATATATCCCAACCTTGTGGCGTGCGACAATCTCTCCACCCTCCCCGCACAACTCTTCCGCCTAATAGCCAAGATGTTGGAGTAATAAATTGAAAATAAGATATTTAACTAAAAATTAGACAAATTTAAAGTAGCACTTTAAATTTGTTCAATTTTAATATAAGTTTTTGATAATCAAAAAAAATAATTGTTGGAATGATGTTTACTATCAGCAATTATTTTAAAACTGTATTTATCATATCCAAAAATTCTTGTGGTTCGAGAACTTGGATTGTTGATTCTGCAAAATCTTTTTTATTGCGGGTGATGATAGTGTCGCAATTTTCTGATAATGCGGAATAATATTGCATAGCGTCTTCAAAATCTTTGAACGATGATGATAGTGCTGCTTTTGCAATATTGATATCAACTGTGGCAGGTGTACAGATGCTTATAAAATCATCAATTTTTTCAAATATTTCTTCCGATGTATAATGATGTTCCATATAATAACTCACCGTGGCAAGAGATAAAACCGAACAATATAAATTGAATTTTTGATCAATAGCCATATCAAAAATCTGGGCAGCATATTCGCGCCAAGGCTCTCGGTTGGTTAAAAAATCTATGCAGATATTTGTGTCCCAAAAAATATTGTTCATTTATATTTTTCTTGAATATGTTGGCTTATTATTTCTTCCACTGTTTCGTCACTGTCGTGGTTGACAGGTCCCGAAAGAAATTTTATAGTTTTAGGGTTGTATAATTTGCCATTATACCAAACTTTTTCAGAAGTTTCGTTACTGTTTTTTTGGGGTGGCTTCTGCTTTTTCGGCATCATATATAACAACAAAAATTGCGAAAATTCATACATTTTTTGCAATTCTGTTTCACGAAACTGAGATATGTTTTTATCCAATTTCTTTTTTAATTCTATTGCTGACGTTGTCATAATTGCCTCCGTTGGTTTTTATATCGCAAATATACACGTTTTTATTTGTTTTCCAAAAATGAGCGGAGAAAAAGTGTATATTTTTGTTCAAATGATGGCAAATGTGAGCCTTAATATTAAAAATTGGACAATTTTAAAGTACTACTTTAAAATTGTCCAAAAATACTAAAAGTTTTTGAATTACAATAAGTTTTGAGAGATTTTTTTATTATGATATGTGAAAAAATAATAAAAACACCCTCCGTTTAAACCGAAATTGTGCTTAATACGGAGGGTGTTTGTTGGTTTGTTTTGTTATTCTGCGGATAATACAGTTACTTCTATTTTGTTAGGTGGTTCAATTAATGTGTTTTCAAATCCACAAGGTTCGCTATAATCTATTATATTTGATTGATTATTTAATGGTTGGTCAAGTGTGATTTCGGTTTCATATTCTTCAATTGGTATATAACCGAAATCACCCCATCTCAAAGATGAAACCTTCAATTTTAGTTTTGATACATTTTGGGGAGAACTTGATTTGAAGTAAAAACATATTCCATCACAGATTCCCATTGGTTCTATTTCTACTTTTACAACTGAAATATATTTTTCAAGAGGTTCTGTGGTAGAATTATCAGAATCAACTTTGAAATGATTCCAATCAGCATTAGGTGTGTTGATAAATTTTAGCATTTGTTCTTTACTACATTTTTCACGAATTGTATGTTCTTCTTTGTCTACTTTAACAGTAAATATAAATGAAGAATCATTTTTCCCGTATTTTAATATGCAATCGGCTATTCCCGCATTTACATCTTGCATCCAATACAATTCAATAACATCAATTGAATCAATAGGCAATAATCTTTTTAATTCGACAAAATCTTTATCGCCGCCAATGCCGCGTTTGACATCAAGTTTGCCTAAATTGACAGATTGAACTATTGGACCTTTTGGTTGATTGTCGGTATTGTTGTTACTGCATGAAACAATACATAAACAAACAAATACTATTATAAATGTATATAACGATTTCATTTTCTTTTTTTTTAGTTAATTAATCTTCATAACCTATTGTAACTGTAACATTTCCACCGTCACCAACATTTACATCGCGTTCGTTGACAGTGGGTGAGAATACGTAGCCTGATACTTGAACCGCTTTTATGTGGTAATAACCTGGTGTACAAGTGTATTCATAATGTTCATATGGATCGGTTTTACCGAGAACTTTTCCATTGATGGAAACTTGATATGGGTTGGCTGATTTACTGATGATAGTTATGGTTGCTTGTGCTTTGTCATATTCTTTAAAATAATTCCAAATAATATCAATTGCCTTACTCCTCATATTGTTGGTATATTCATCCGCTTCATCGCAATTT
The DNA here is from genome assembly GCA_017960885.1 of Bacteroidales bacterium. Classification (GTDB taxonomy): domain Bacteria; phylum Bacteroidota; class Bacteroidia; order Bacteroidales; family UBA3824; genus UBA3824. Next base: position 5,990 of record JAGCYI010000239.1, on the reverse strand, counting down.
TGATCAAAACAAGAATTTTTGACCATTTTTGTTGCTTCAATTGCTGGTTTTTCCCATTGTTTTTTAAAATCATTAAGATATTCATCAGTAATACTTTCACCAGAATGAATATACTCACGAAGGTCTCTAATAAAAGGATCCATCTCGTTTTGAGTATAAAGGAGAGACCACATTATGGCATCAGCACGTGAGCAAGAGACACCATAATCAGCCACTATTGGATAAATATCAAAAATATCTTCAATGTAATTAATAATCTCAAAATAAACAATACACAATTGTGTTTCAATACTAAATAATTTCATTGTTTCTTGATTGAAATTGTCATAATTTTTTGCCGAGAGATAATCATTAAACGTTTTTCTATTGGCCTCATAAATGTCTTGATTCTGAGATTTCAATTTAGCGCCTAATGCGTTTATAATCGCATATTTGATTTCAGAAGGATTACCTTTCTTAAAGATGTAATCTAACATAGTGTTGTTTATCTTACCATTGGCAAGACTTGCTGATTTTACAAGCGGTACATCTAAATATGCCTTGTAGAATTCAACTTCGGTTAAAGGTGATAATTGTGCGAATGATGTCGCTAATGTGCTTATGCACATTAATAGTGTTAAAATTAATTTTTTCATCTTTTTAAAAATTTAATGGTTATTTATAATTATTCTTCTGTTAATGCTACTATTTCTAATTCAACAGCCATTCTTTGCAAAGAAGTGTTCTTTATCATCAGATAATACTTCTCTTGTTCAGTGTATCTATACTCGCTGATAATTCCGCTTTTGAGTCCTTGATTCTTTTTAAGCGACTTAGCTGTTTCACCGTTTATATATTTCTGATAATTTTCTTCATCGAGGAGATAAATATCGCAAGTTTCTGTTCCATTAGGCTTTACAAGTTTGCTGATAGCATCAGATGGTAAACCAGCAGTTACTGAGAACATTGGTTTGAGACTTTCATACAATCCTAAGATTAATTCGCTATTGTCAACAGCGATACACGAAAACGAATAATACCATTGTACAACGTTAGCAGGTAATTCTATTGATTGTATTACTTCGTCAGATTTAAAAATACCACCACCGGCTACTAAATGTGCTTGTGCCATAAGGTGTTCCAATTTGTATGTTTTTATCAGATTGGAAAATTTAGCACCCCCACTTTCTTCTCCGGTTTGGAAAACTGTGAGTTCGGCTATTTTGCCTTTTTTTAAGGTAACTTCGTTAGAAACAAGGTCTCCGTCTTCGTTTTGTACTGCGAAAACATAGTTTTGACTTTCGTTAAAAGTATCTTCCTTAATGTCGAAAGTTGCAAATCCGTTCTCATCTGTGATTACAACAGTGGCTTGCGACAAATCTACCTCTTCGGTAAACGAATCCCAAACATCAAGTTTGAACATATATACCCGTGTTCCCGCAACAGCATCATAATAAAGGGTCTCTTCGTCATCATCGTATACGTAACCCACTTCTACAATAGCTTTTGCCACATTGCCATCTTTATCCTTGTCTTTGTCCTCGTTTTTTTGTTCCTCTGGCGGATTTTCTTTCTCCTTATTGTCTTCTGGTTTCTGTGGTTCTTCTTGTTGTGCGGGTTGGGGATCTGGTTTGGGATCTTCGGAGTCATCTCCGCACGATGTTGCCGTAAGCGATAACGCAATCATTGCAACTGGCAACCAATAAAACATTCGCTTCATAATAATACTACATTTAATTCGCTCCGTCTGCGGACTTGGACGGAAGTTGTTATTTATTTTTATTACAAAACGAAAGCGCAGACCGCATATACTTTTAATTGTATCTGTAATGGAGGTCCTGAGATTACCTAAACGCAAAGATACAATTATAGCAGTCTACGCCTATGTGGATAGGCGAACCCGCTATGCATCCTCTTGCGTTTATTAGAAATTTCTCAGGTTTCCATTACAAGAAAAGCATAACGCTTTCGTAAAATATTTTACTATGTCGGAATCCGGGGGTGTTGAGCCGAATCTCCGTTACAAATATACGGAAAAGAATAATAGGTGTTTGATTTTTTCAAAAAAATATCCGTCATATTTTTCTTATTCCGACGGATATATTATTAAATATCTGTGTGATAATATGTTTAGGAATGTGATATTTATTTATGACACAGTATACCTTGCGCAATCTACCTTTTCCCTCATACATTGCGCAAGTTTTACTATGCCATAGAGGGCGTGTAGATTTCTAAAATGTTATCGTTAAGATGCTGTGATTCAGTAAGTTTGCCTTTGAGTTCAGCGGCTTTTAGTCCTTCGTTGAATCGCACGGGCGAGGTAAAAATCCTTGCTTCGTCCCAAAGGTTAGCGTTGATAAAGGCTTGGTGGAGGTGTGCGCCGCCTTCGATTATCACGCTTTGAATTTGTCTATTATATAAGGTGTGGAGAATTTGGGCTGGGTCGGTGTCGGAGATTACGAGGGTGGGGGAGTCGTTGTCGAAGATTTTCAGGCTCTTAGGTAGCGAATTGTTGCGGTCTATTACCACTCGCAACGGATTATTGCCTTGCCAAAAACGTGCTGTAAGCGAGGGGTTGTCGTTGATGGCGGTATTGTAGCCTACCATAATGGCGGCTTCTTCGGTGCGCCAACGGTGGCTGAGGTGTTGTGTAAGCGTGTTTGAAATTCTTACACTGCCTTGCGGAGTGTTGGCGGTGCGGATGATGTCGATAAATCCGTCGGCGGTTTGAGCCCATTTGAGTATCACGTAGGGGCGTTTTTGGTTGCACCAAGTGAAAAATCGGCGGTTGAGGTTGATGCACTCTTGTTCTAAAATGCCCACTGTAACGGGTATTCCGGCGTTGCGTATTTTTTCAATGCCCTTGCCGTCAACCTTTTCAAACGAATCGCGGCAACCCACGTAAACGTGTTTAAATCCGCATTTTACAATCAAATCGGCACAGGGCGGAGTTTTGCCGTAATGGGCGCAGGGTTCGAGACTAACGTAAATCTCTGATTCTTTGAGCAACTCTTTGTTTTTTACTGAGTTAACGGCGTTTACCTCGGCGTGAGCAAAACCGTATTTTTGATGGAATCCTTCGCCTATGATTTTGCCGTTGTGCACAATTACCGCGCCCACCATAGGGTTTGGGGCAACATTTCCCGCTCCAAGACGTGCAAGTTCAAGGCAGCGGCGCATATATGTTTCGTGGAGAGTGATATTTTCGTTGGTCATTTTTTTAAGAGGTTAAATGTTAAACAATTTTTCGGCGTTTTGGGTGGTGATTTCGGCAACGGTTTCGATCGGAAGATTTTTGATTTCGGCAAGTTTTTGCGCCGTAAATGTTATAAAAGATGATTCGTTTCGCTTGCCGCGATGAGGTACGGGAGTGATGTATGGTGAATCGGTTTCTAATACAATATCTTTGATGTCGATACATTCAGCAATGATTTTTGCCGTTTCTGCGCCTGAATTTTTAAAGGTGATAACGCCGCCAACGCCAAATAAAAAATTATCAAGATTGTAGATTTCTTCCGCATCGTGCTCAGTGCCGCAAAAACAGTGAAACACTCCGCGAGCCTTGCCTTTATAAGGTTTTAAAATGTCGATTGTTTGCGGATATGCCTCACGACAGTGAATTATTAGCGGAAGATTCAATTCTATTGATTTTTGTATCTGATAATCAAATACTTCGGACTGAATATCAAGGTTGTCTTTTTTCCAATAGAGGTCGATACCTACTTCGCCCACAGCCACGGCGTTTTGCATCATAGGCGAAAGAAAAATTTCGTCTAACTGTTTTTTATGGTCGGCAATATCTTCGGGATGAAGTCCGAATGCAGGGAAAAGCCGTCCTGGATAAAGATTGCACAACTCGTTGGTTTTCAGCATAGAATCTACATCGCAGCAGGGCACAATCATCTTAAAAACTCCGGCTTCAAAGGCTCGGTTAATTGCCTCGCTGCGGTCGTTGTCGAACGATTTGCTGTAAAAATGTGTGTGTGTATCGATAATTTTCATTGTATTTTTTATTATATTTGCAGAAAGCAAAATTGGATATTTTTTACAAAATAAACTAATATGGACAGAGAATTTATGCAGCGAGCCATTGATTTGGCTGCCGAAAGTGTTAAAAACGGCGGCGGACCTTTTGGCGCAGTGGTAGTTAAGGATGGCAAAGTGATTGCCGAAAGTGCCAACAGCGTAACGCCCGACAACGACCCTACCGCTCACGCCGAGGTTAATGCTATTCGCTTGGCTTGCAAAAAGTTAGGCACGTTTATGCTCGACGGCTGCGAAATATACGCTTCGTGCGAACCTTGCCCTATGTGTCTTGGGGCTATCTATTGGGCGCACATCAAAACTATTTATTACGCTGGCACCCGCTCAGATGCCGCCAAAGCCGGATTCGACGATGATTTTATCTATCGCGAAATCAATATCGACCCCGAAAAACGCTCCGTTCCGGCGTTTAATTTTATGCCAAATGAGGGCGCGGCGGTGTTTAAACTTTGGTTAGATAAGGAAGACAGAACAAATTACTAAATGTTATAAAATAATGTCAACATTTCTTTTTAGCGAGACAATTTTTGGACCTATCCACAGCCGTCGTCTTGGCAGTTCGCTTGGGGTTAACTTGTTGCCTGTCAGCCGCAAATACTGCAATTTTAATTGCGTTTATTGCGAATGTGGCGCCAACACTCCCGGAGGCTCTATCACACTGCCGTCGCGTTACGAGGTGAAGGATGCACTTTTGCAAAAACTTGCTCAGTTGTACGCTGATAATCAGCCTGTTGATTCTATCACATTTGCAGGCAACGGCGAACCAACCATTCACCCCGATTTTGCCGGAATTATAGATGACGTTATCAACCTTCGCTCTCGGTTTTATCCTAATGCCAAGGTTTCGGTGCTGAGCAATGCCACAATGATTAATAATCAACAAATTGTGGACGCTCTTAAAAAGGTGGATATGAATATTCTAAAACTTGATTCTGCCCTTGACGCTACTGTAAAGGCTGTTAACCGACCCACCGCACATTATACTGTAAGCGATACTGTCAACCTTTTGAAACAGTTTAACGGCAAGTTTATTTTGCAGACAATGTTTTTTGAAGGCGATGTCAACGGTTTGCATATCAATAATATGGCAGAAAATGAATTGTCGGCTTGGCTAAAAATCGTGGACGAGTTGAGGCCTCAGCAGGTGATGATTTACACCATCGACCGCGACACTCCCGAAAAAACTCTCCGCAAGGCCACTCACCAAGAACTTGAAAATATCAAAAACAAAATATCGGAACTGGGCGTCAACGTTCAAGTTTCGGAGTAATAATTCTAAAATTTTATAATTATGAAAAGTATCAAATTATTAGCAATCATTTTGAGCGTACTGATGTTTCAGTCGTGCATTATTACGCAAGAGTACACTATCCACAACGATATGTCGGGTAGTCAGTACACCGAAATCGATTACAGTGCCGTGGGAGCAATCCTCGGAGAAACCGCCGATTCGCTTACACATCAGGTAGATAGCATTTTTAACGAGGCGTTTACTGGTAATGCCTCAAAAGAAGGCCTCTCTAACTATAAATATGGCAACAAAGACGGTAAGTACTTCATTTCCTTTGACTTTGCCAATGCCGAAAACACCGAAATAGGGGTTCAATTCTCTAAAAACGGCAACAAAATTTCGGTTAATTTCGACAAAATGAAAGAGTTGTTTGATTCGATGAACGAAAAAGAGAGTGTAGACAATTCTGGAATGGATATGTCGGCAATGTTTCAGTACACCGCCATTTTTAATTTCGACAAAAAAGTGGCCTCGGTAACGGGCGTGGATGCTGAAATCACCGGCAAAAAAACGGTGAAAGTGCCCATCAAAATCAACTCGTTCCCCAAAGGCGACGTGATTATAACGCTGAAATAGTGCAGTTTTTCAGTCGTTTTGTTGGGCGTAATATCTTGGTAAGTCCGCTCGATTGGGGGCTCGGACACGCGGCTCGTATGGTGCCTGTGGTGCGGTT
>JAGCYI010000238.1 GCA_017960885.1 Bacteroidales bacterium | reverse complement strand
CGGTTCGCACTTCTTCCACAACATCACCTCTATGAACGTGGGCTATTTTGCAGTACAAAACGGCAGTCGCACCTGTTTTATTCATAGAGAAATACTTGAACAACAAACACTTATCAACTCCACAAAATACTTCCGTCACGTGCGTTTCGATCGTCCGCTCACCATCATTATGAACGGCAAGAAAAACGAAGCGGGAATTGTTATCAATGAATAATTCATAATGCATAATTCATAATTAATAACTCGTAATTCGTAATTAATTATAGATGAAAATACTATTTGTATGTCTAGGCAATATATGCCGCAGCCCGATGGCCGAATGTGTAATGGCGTCGGTGATCAACGACAATAATATAAAAGGTGTAACTGTGGACTCGGTAGGACTCATCGGCTACCATACCGGCGAGGAGCCCGACTCACGTATGCGCAGCGCCGCCCGATCCAAAGGTTACATAATGCGCCACCGTGCCCGCAAGATTTCCGACGAAGATTTCCGCACCGCCGACCTGATTGTAGGAATGGACGGCGACAACATCACACGCCTCCGCCATATATGTCCCAAGACAGAATACCTCAGCAAGATACACTCCGTGGCGGAATATTTCAGCGGCATCACCGGCTACACCACCGTTCCCGACCCCTACTATGGCAGCGAACGTGATTTTTACAAGGTGATAGAGTTGCTGGAGAATGCGTGCGAGGGAATAATGAAAGATATTTTAGACAAAGAATCTAAGTGATTACGAACGTCCTGACAATCGGCTGATTCTGTTGGTCTTAACCACGCCCTGAACGTTGGTCATTTTTGAAATAATGCCTTCTAATTGCGAAGCGTTCTTTACCAAAACCGTAATAGAGCCTTCAAAAATGCCATCGTTCTCTTCGATGTTAACCGTTTTTACAGCCACGCCGCACTCGCAGAGCAGCACCGCCAAATCTCTGAGCAGACCCGGACGGTCGGTACCTTGAATATGAACAGGCACAAAAGCAGACTCCACATCGTCGCTCCATAGCACCTTGGTAGTCTGCTTACCCCTTGTGGCAGTAAGTTTTCTGGCGTTTTCGCATTCACGACGGTGTATAAACACGATACCCTCCTCGTCGGTGCAAGCTAGCGAATCGTCACCGGGAATTGGACAGCAACATGGCGAAAGAATAAAAGGTATTGAGCCGTCGATAGTGAGGGGAAGTTTGTAATTGATGTCGATAAACGACCTCTGCATAGAGCCACCGTGAGTATCGGCAACCACACGGTCTTTTTTCTCGCCATCAAGCACCGCCCTTATACGCATCAAAGTGTCGATAAGGTCGGTAGGAGATATTTCGTGGCGTGCAATTCCTCGGTAAAACTCTTCGAGGCTTGAGAGTCTATAATGTTTCACCAACCTTGTAAGTTCCGAAGAACTTGCTATTTTGCGGTTTTCACGCATAATGTTGTGGAACAATTGTTTACCACGCACCACCTCGGCCTTTTCGGTTTCGGCGTTCTGCCTGAAATAGTTTTCGAGCCACTGTATAGCCTTGTCAGACTTTACATATCCATGCCATTCGGGATTTGGTTTTGCGCTAGGAGAAGTAAGCACCTCGGCCTGGTCGGTACTCTGCAACACATGGTTTACAGGCACCACGGTGTGACCTAGAACCGCTCCCACGCAGTGCTGACCCATTTTTTCGTGAATTGCAAAAGCGAGGTCGAGCACAGTGGCGCCCTGCGGCAATTCAACAATGTCGCCCTTGGGAGTGAAAATGTAAATAGTGGAAACGTTGGAAAGCGTGCGGAAACGTTTTAGAAGGTCAACGGCATTCTCGTTAGGATCGAGAGTTACAAGGTTCTTTTTTAGTGAGTTAAGGCCGTCGCGGTTGGCATGAGCCAATGAATATCCTCGGTGCGCCACCATATCATCCTCGGCAGTAAGAAGTTGCACCTCCATCCAGTTGCCGCCATACATCACTTGAAACACGAGAGCGCGGAAACCGTTGGGCTTCGGCATCTTGATATAGTCGCGACGTGAGTTTGGTTTTTCGGGGAAATTACCTATAACAGAGGCATATATCCTGTAATAGATATTGAACATCTCGTCGGGATCGTCGGTCTTTGGATCAAACACTATGCGCACCGACTGGTAATTGTTAATCTCGTCGAAAGTCCTGGCGAACTGCTTCATTTTCAGCCATGTCTGATATAGCGACTTAGTTATTACCGAAAGGCTGCAAGTAAAACCAGTTTTCACCAACACCCTCAGCAAACTAAGTTTGAAACGCGAAAGCAGGTTTTCACGGAGTTCCGCGGTAGAATCCACATTATAGCGCAATTCCTGATAGCATAGAGGGTGCACATATTTGAAACTAAGGTCTTCGAGTTCGCATTTAATGTCGTAGAGACCCATTTGCGAGGCAATCGACACGTATACATAAAGGTTTTCGCCTGCCTTAATCTGACGAGTACCGTCGGGCATGTCGTCGATGGTGCGCATATTGTGAACACGGTCGGCAATCTTAACAAACGCCACCCTCGGGTCGTGAGGAATGCTCAAAAGCATCTTCTTAAAGGTCTCAGCCTGAATATTCTGCTCGGCATTGTATTTTTTAGTAATCTTAGTAACGCCGTCAACAATATTCGCAACCGACTTGCCGAAACGCTCTTCAATATCTTCAGAAGTAAAATGAGTATCTTCCACCACATCGTGCAAAAGGGCTGCCATAACCGCCCCTACACCAAGTCCGATTTCATTAGCGGTAATAAGAGCCACCGCCACAGGGTGAGTGATATAAGGATCGTGATTGCCACCCTTTCGTCGTACCCCCTCGTGAGCATCATAAGCAAAACTATACCCAGCCCATAGTTGACTACGTATATCCTCTGAATGAAAACCCCTCGGTAGTGCGGCAAAAAACTCCTCGAAAAGATTTTTCTTATATTCTTCATTAAACTCCTGCTCCATAATTCCAAAAAAAATAAGTAGTAATTCAACCACTAAAATAACGTATGAGTGTAAAAACTACAACATTTTTTACGTTATTTAATTGTAAAATTTTGTTAAAAAAGTTAACCTACCAACTGTATAACGCCTGCTATTATCATATAAAAGTATATTATGCGCTTTAAAGTGAGTTGGTTGATTCTGTCAAAAACCTTACGTCCGAGAATTATTCCAATCACAATTCCAGGCAAAGCACACAACAATCCCATTCCTACCGAGGGAGTTACAAAACCATATCCCGCCCTAAACAACGACATATATATATTTGTAATTACAAAATACGCCTGAGCCACAGCAAGATAACCTTCCTTAGTTTTTTCGCTCGAAAGAAAATAAACCACCGCCGCCGGACCGTGCATTCCAAACAATCCGCCCATAATGCCCGAAAGTCCGCCGAGCGAAACCTGCCATTTCCAAGTAGGCGAAACAGCCGCTCTATGGCTGAAAAACAGAAAGTAAACAGCCAAACATATCAGCACGCACCCCAAAATAATGTGCAAAATACCATCGTCGGACACGCTTACAAACTTAATGGCAAAAAACGAGAACACACAGAAACTCAGGAAGATTACATATAAATTCTTAATATTAAGGTATTTATAAACCGAAACAAGCACAATCCCCGATTGCAAAAGGCTCAAAAAACCACTAAGCGCAGTAGCCTCCGGATACGACGGCATCAGGTAAGGCAAAATAGTCATAATAAAAATACCAAAACCAAAACCGCACACCCTCTGCACAAAAGAGCCCGCCAATGAAGATAAAAATATCAAAAACGCTGTTGACATAAAAAACAACTGTTTAAAATCACGGTGCAAAGGTAGTGATTTTAGGGATTCAGACAATTTTCCGTCCATCCATTGCCACCTATCCCCCTATTTTTTGAAAAACGGGCGACCATAGTTACCAAATTTTCATATCTTCTAATACCTAAAAAGAGAATTTAAATAAAGCAATCATTTGGAAACACCCAAAGCCCATTTTCGCCCATCCATAGCCCCCTATCTCCCTATTTTTTGAAAAATGGGCGGCCATTGCGATTATGTTAAATAGAGGAAGGTTATATTGGTAATTTATTAATAATAAAACAGTTGGTGTTTAGTTATAACATTATCTTTTAAAAACTATAACAATATTTTTTAAAGCCGTTTTGTGGTTTTATTTGCACGTTTGGCGGTAAGTTATTATCTTTGTGAAAATTTTTTGACAATGAGAATCGACATTATTACCGTTTTGCCCGAACTGCTCGAAAGCCCGCTCGGACACTCTATCATAAAACGCGCCTGCAACAAGGGTCTTGCTGAAATCAATATCATCAACCTGCGCGACTTCACCACCGACAAACGACGCACCGTTGACGACTATCAATATGGTGGCGACGCCGGTATGGTGATGATGATTGAACCTATCGACAAGGCTATCTCATACCTCAAATCGCAAAGGCACTACGACGAGATTATATATACCTCGCCCGACGGTGAAATTCTCAACCAAAAAACCGCTAACACGCTATCTACCAAAGAGAACATCATCATTCTCTGCGGGCATTACAAGGGAATCGACCACCGCGTGAGAGAACACCTTATCACCAAGGAGATTTCCATTGGCGATTATGTGTTAACAGGCGGCGAACTTGCTGCTGCAGTGATAGTTGACAGCGTAGTCCGTCTTATTCCCGGTGCAATGAACGACAACGAGTCGGCTCTCTCGGATAGTTTTCAAGACAACCTCCTCGCCCCGCCTATCTACACCCGTCCTGCCGATTACAAGGGTTGGAAAGTGCCTGAAATTCTGCTCTCGGGCAACGAGGCGATGATAGACAAATGGCAGATGGAACAGGCGTTGGAACGCACCAAACAGTTGAGACCCAACCTTTTAGAAGGAGGCGAATAATGGAGGCGATGATTTTTGCTGCGGGACTTGGCACTCGTCTCGCACCGCTAACCGACACTAAGCCAAAGGCTTTGGTGGAGTTTTTGGGAAAGACTATGCTCGATCACGCTATTGAAAAACTCACATCGGCAGGCGTTGACCGCATAATTATCAACATCCACCATTTTGCCGACTTGATGGAGGAATACATCCATAATATAAAGTGCGACGCCGAACTGCTGATTTCCGACGAGCGTGATTTTCTTTTAGACACCGGCGGCGGAATCCTCAAAGCCGCTCCCCTACTCTGCGCCGAGGAAAATTTTATTGCGTATAATGTTGATATTGCGTGCGATATAGATTTAAAGGCTCTCTACAACCACCATTTGTCGTCGGGCAATTTGGCAACTCTTGCCGTCAAAGACCGCGAATCTACCCGCAAACTGATTTTCAATAAAGAAATGCAGTTGTGCGGATGGCACAATTACACCAGCAACGAAACCAAGGTTTCAAGGAATTTTGAGGAAAACGCCGTTAACTATTTCGCTTTCAGCGGAATATCTATTATGAACAAAAGGCTTTTGGACTTGATTACCGAAACAGGCAAGTTTTCAATTACAAACCTTTTTCTCCGACTGGCACAAAACGAAAACATCGGCGGATACCTTCACGATGGTCTGTGGGCTGATTTGGGAACTATTGAAAAACTCAAAAAGGCGGAGGATTTATTTCGCTAACCCCTGATACACATTACAGGAATCAACTCAACGTTAAAAAGCAGCTGTTCGTAACTATAATCAAAAACAGTCATCTTTGGTTCGTCAAGCACTGTAGCTATCATATCAATGTCGTTTGTGCTGCAATAATTGAGAACTTGTTCAACAAAAGTGCCTATGTATCCGCTCTCGTCGAAATTCTCAAGCACAAAATTCACCTTACCCTCAAACTGGCTTTGATAATATTTGGCGGTTTTTTGACCTTCGCTACGATACACCATATGAAGTGTTGCTCCAAAAAACTCTGCTTTTTTTACAATTTCTACCACACCGTTGCCATTACCCGAAATCCTAGAAATAGGCAACACAATATTTTTAACATTGGCAAACCTCTTAGATTGCAATACGATAACAGGAATACTGGAGGTATTGATAATCTTCGAAGCAGAACTTCCCATCAAAAGTTGAAAACCGCTTTTGCCAGGAGTTCCCATAAGAATAAAAGCATATTCATGAGAGCGCATCTCGAATGAAATAGTCTCAAAAAGCTCTCCTTTCACCTCGACAAATGAAACACCAATCCCAAATTTTTTGATATATAGGTCTACCACATGTTTGAATCCTGCTACAACTTTAGGATTGCTTTCAACACCAGTGTCTACATGAAACAATTCAGCATTGAGCTTGTACTGACGGCAAAACTCAAGTCCGTACAAAACAGCGCTGTAACAAACATCAGAAAAATCTATTGGTATTAGTATAGTATTATTACACATACAATTACAATAGGTTAATTAAACTTTTAGTCCAATTACAGTAATATCGTCTATTTGCTGAGACCCACCTTTCCATTCTTCAAAATATTGTTCAAGAAGATTCTTTTGATCGTGCAAAGGCAAAGAATGGTTTTTAAGAATAATATCTTTGAAACCACCCATTTTCAACTTCATATTAAACTCACCACCAAACTGCGATGCGTATCCGTCGCTAAACATATAGAGAATGTCACCATCTAAAAGAGTAAGGCGCTGAGATTCAAATGGTTTTTCTTTTATATAAATACCAATTGGGTTACGGTTTGGCTTAAGCTGGAATTCCTCTCCGTTGCGTATGTAAAGCAGCGGCAAATTTGCTCCAGCATATTCGAGAATACGCTCTTTACGGTCTATTACCACAAGAGTAATATCCATACCGTCTTTTGTCATAGTGCTTTTATCCTCTTCCTGATGGAGAAGAGTTTTAACCATCTTGCGCAATCGTTCTAGAATGTTGGCAGCATTGCTCTCCGCACCTATTCCGGTGATTTCATGAAGAGCGCAAATTCCGAGCATGCTCATAAACGCGCCGGGGACACCGTGTCCTGTACAGTCGGCTACCACAAATATGAGTTTGTCTTCATCTGAATGCAGCCAATAGAAGTCACCGCTTACCACATCACGGGGCGAATAGAGTATAAAGTAATCTTTGAAAAACGACTTCAACTCTGCAAGGTCGGGGAAAAGCGCGTCCTGAATACGTTTTGCATACGAAATACTGTCGGTAATCTGTTTCTGCTGCTGGGCAAGCATAAGACGCTGTTGGTCGATGTATTCGTTCTGCTGCTCCAACTCATCGTGCTTTTGAGCAATTTCTACCGCACGGTTATGAAGTTCGATGTTTTTAGATTTGATTTCTTCGTGCTGGCTATGCAACTGACGGTTAAGACGTTTGGTCTTTTTATTCATTACAAAAAGCACTATTAACATCAGCACGCCGAGAGCAAGGAAGATAATCAAGGTCAGAATAAAACGGTCCTGAAGGCGGTTGTTCTCTTCCAAAAGGTCTTTCTCACGCTCGAGCGACGAAATCTTTCCCTCCTGCTCGTAGGTCTTGGCCTTGTACTGAATGTTGAAAAGTTTTTCGGTGAGTTCCTCTGAAAAAACGCTGTCATTGTAGAGGATAACCTGGTTGTAGTGGTCGGCGGCGTCTTGGAACTCGTTTTTAACATAATGCAATTTGGCGAGAATCTCGTGGGCGTTGCGGATGCGGAACTTGGATCCAATGTCGGTGGCAAGTTTTAGACTCTTCTCACCATAATATTCCGAACTGTCGTAATCCTGACGCTGATAGTACAGTTGCGAAAGTTTGCGGAAAATCTCCGACTGAAGGTCGATGTCGCTGAGATATTTCTCGTTGCTGATGCAGTCGTAGTAGCGAGCCATAGCACGGTCGATCTCGCCACGGGCAAAGTAGATGTCGCCGAGATATTTTTTGCATACGGTGATGTCGCCCTGCGATGCGTGAATACGGGTGCGCACTTCCAAAGCAAGTTCGAGGTTCTCCTCTGCCTGCGGATATTGGTTGCGTCCGAGGTATGTGCGGCCAAGGTTGAGGTAACAGTACGAAAGTATCAGTGAATCATTCAGTTGCTTACCAAGTGCAAGACCGTTGTTAAGGTTTTCTTCCGCTTCGTCGTACTGCTCCTGATAGAGATAAAGGTTGCCGAGGTTGATATATGCGTAAGCCTCTTGGTCGGTAACTTTCAGTTCCTGAGCCTTCTTCAATCCGAGACGGTAGTATTCGAGCGCGTCGGTGTAGTTGCCCAGGTTTCGGTGGCACACACCTATATAACTATAACCCTTCACTAACTGTTCGTAGTCACCTGTTTTTTCGGCGTACTTGATAGCGGTCATAGCATACTGAATGGCCATATCAGGATAGTTGTTGCGGAGTTTCCAGCATATAGTGTTGCTTATGTCATCGCGCAAGGTGTCGTGCACCGTGGTCGATAAACGGATAAGGCTGTCGATTTCGGGGTTGTATTTCTGCGGCAGCGCATTTGTACCCGACATTAAGAGTACAATCAGTATAACTAACTTGCTTAATCTGTCCACTTTTTTCAAATTTACGTTTCCCAAATTTAGCGCTTTATTTTTAAAAAAGCAAATAATAAAGCACCTTTTTTATCTCATCAAAAAGCATACTATTTTTTATTTTTTTTATATAAATTTAGAATAAAAAAAAACGGTGGCATTGAACAGTGCCACCGTTTTTAACCTAAAGTTCTGTATTACAAAGAGTAAAGTTTGTCAGACGAAACAAGTTCTATTCCGTGGGTTTCGAGAGCGCGTTCGCAGTTGGCTATGTCGGCGGGACGTATCACCACCTGTGCAATCTCGCCCATCGAGAATGCGTACATATACTCGATTTGAACGTTGCCGGCGTTGAGCACGTGCAATGCCTTGGCGAGCGATCCCGGTGTGTTGGGACACTTTATACATATTACATCCGTGAGGCTGACGGCGTATCCTGCGTTTTTGAGCAACTGCAATGCCTCCTCGGGCTGCGATACTATGGCACGAAGAATGCCAAAATCGCTTGTATCGGCTACGCTAAATGCCGTCATATTGATGCCTGCGCCGCCGAGTATGTCGGATACTTCGCTCAAACGGCCTGCCTTGTTTTCAAGAAAAACTGATAATTGTTTTATTTTCATAATGTTATGTCTTTATTATTGGTTAAAATTTTCTGTTGTCGATTACGCGTTGTGCCTTGCCCTGCTCAAAACGTTGGAGGGTTTTAGGCTCTACAAGTTGAACGATTACCGAAATGCCGAGTACGCTCTCGATGTTCGACTTGATTTTCTTTTCCAACTCCTGCAATGCCTTGATGTTGTCGGCAAAGAACTGCTCCTGAATCTCCACCTGAATGGTGAGTGTGTCGAGAGTGCCTTTGCGGTCGACGATAAGCATATAGTGGGGCTCGGTTTCGCTCATTGAGAGGAGCACGCTTTCTACCTGCGAGGGGAACACGTTGACACCGCGGATGATGAGCATATCGTCGCTGCGTCCCATAAGTTTTGCGATACGTACGGTATGACGTCCACAGGGACAGTCGCCAGGGATAATCTTTGAGAGGTCGTGTGTGCGGTAGCGGATAAGGGGCATACCCTCGACGCCGAGCGATGTGAACACAAGTTCGCCCACCTCGCCGGGTTTGCACTGCTCGCCGGTTTCGGGGTTGATGATTTCGGGGAAGAAATAGTCCTCGCAAACGTGGAGACCGTTTTGGAATTCGCAGTCGCAAGCCACGCCGGGACCCATCACCTCGCTCAGTCCGTAGATGTCGTGAGCCTTGATGTTGAGTTTTGTCTGAATCTCGTTGCGCATAGCCTCGCTCCACGGCTCAGCACCGAAAATACCCACGCGGAGTTTGAGGTCTTTGGCGGGATCAAGTCCTGCGTCTTTGATAGCGTCGGCTATGTAGAGCGCGTAACTCGGGGTGCACGCCAAAACTGTTGTGCCGAAATCGTGGATCAACTGAATCTGCTTTTTGGTGTTGCCGCCCGAAGCCGGAACCACTGCCGCGCCGATATTCTCAACGCCGTAGTGCAGTCCGAGACCGCCGGTAAACAATCCGTAGCCGTAGCCCACCTGCACGATGTCCTTGTTTGATACGCCGCTGAGAAACAGCGAACGGGCTACACATTCCGACCAAATGTCGAGGTCTTTGCGTGTGCGTCCCACAACGGTAGGACGGCCTGTCGTGCCCGACGAAGCGTGAAGTCTCACAATCTCGCTCATCGGTGCTGCAAACACGCCGAAGGGATAGTTGTCGCGGAGGTCCTGCTTGTAGGTGAAGGGGAGTTTTTTGAGGTCGTCGATGGTGCGGATGTCGCCCGGAAGAAGACCTGCCTCCTGCATACGCTTGCGGTAGTAGGGCACATTGTGGTAAACGCGGTTTACGCAGTCGCGGAGACGTTTCGACTGCAACTCGCTAAGATATTCGCGCGATGCGCATTCTATGGTTTCGTTCCAAATCATTTTTTATTCTATTATGTTTTTGATATTAAATTTCTTGTTGGGCTGCTGCTTAACAGGCGGCACAAATAGTTTGTTGGTGTCCTCCACAAAGTTGAGAATCTCCTCTGCGCCGGTTTTCTCCATAGCCGAGGTAACAAAGTACTGCGGAAGCTCCTCCCACGTTTGGCGCATCTGCTTAAAATAGTTGGCGATGTTGCGCTGCACAATGGTCTTGCCAATCTTGTCGGCCTTGGTAAAGGCTATCACAAACGGCACTCCGTTCATAGCCATACGCTCCATAAACTCCACGTCGATACGCTGCGGCTCGTGCCTTACGTCTATTAATATAAAGGTGCACATAAGGTTTTCGCGGTGAAGGAGGTAGTTGGTGGTGAACTTATTCCACTGCTCAATCAGTTTGTTGCCTGTTTTGGCGTATCCGTATCCGGGAAGGTCTACGATATACCACTCCTTGTTGATAAGGAAATGGTTGATTAATTGGGTCTTGCCGGGTGTGGCTGAGGTCTTGGCAAGGCTTCGGTTGCCACAAATCATATTTATGAGCGACGACTTGCCCACGTTGCTGCGGCCTACAAACGCGTATTCTGGCATCTCAGGCGCGGGACACTTCTTAAAGTCGGTGTTGCTCATTACAAACTCGGCGGTGTTAATCTTCATTGTATAATGGCTTGTTTACAAATTGACGAAAATACATTAACTGTCCGGGCAATGTGCGTTTCCAATAGTCACGCTCGTGCTTGCCGGGCGATTCGGAATATACTATGTTGATATTCTGCTCTTTGCATTTGGCTGCCAACTGACGGTTCACTTTTACCAAATAATCCTCCGAACCGCAGTTCACAATTATGGGCTTGCCCGAGGCCGCCAACTTTTCGGTGTTGTACAATACCGAATATGTCTCCCAATTGGTGTTGGCCTGAGTCTTGGGACCTATAAGTTTGGCGATGCTTCCGCTCACCGACGACGACCTCAGGTGCATAACGCCGCTCATAGAGCCCGCCGCACGGAACCTGTCGCTGTTTTGCATAAAGAGCGTGAGCGCACCGTGTCCGCCCATACTCAAACCGGTGATAAAGAGGTTGCAACTGTCGATATTAAAATGCTTGAACATCGAGGGAAGAATCTCCTCTCTGAAAAACGTGGCGTAACGTGCAGTGCTGTCGATAGGGCTGTCGATGTACCACGAATCGGCAAAACCGTCGGGACAAATCAAGATCATACCGTACTCGTCGGCGTAGAGTTGCAGATCCGCCACCCTGCTCCACTGACGGTAGTTGCCGCCAAAACCGTTCAAAAGAATCACCGCCGGAAACTGCCTTCCGCACTCCACGCTGTAATCCTTTGGCACAAAAGCCATTACCGTATCGTTTGGCATCACCCCTCGGGAGTTGACAACGTAGTAATGCTGACCTTGCGCTGCGATACAAAACATCATCGCAATTATCAAAAACGATATTTTCAAGAGTTTATTCATAATACTAACTAACTGTGAATTAAACTAATAAACTCTACAAATACTTTTCCATTCTCCAATCTCTACCGACCTCGTCGGCGGGGACAGGATTACCACCTTTTACACACAAACTCCTTGCCCACTCCATCGCCGATTGAGAAGGGCGCATTTTTTCTTTTGCCTGTATGTCAGGATTGATTTTTTTACCGCTTCCGTAATTCATAAACAGAAACAGCATCTCACTATATTCTAACACCTTTTTCCTAAAAATATCAACATCAAAATTTTTGATAAGTTGCGGATTAACAGGTATTTTTACAGTCAGTTCCTTCATAATGAATAGATTTAATATAGGCAAAGATAGACATTATTTTTGATACTGCAATCTTTTGGATTTGATTTTTTAATCGTTTTTGTAAATATGTGGGATTTATCGAGGCGATAAAAGATTGAACTTCTTCCCCTCAAATTCTCCCCAAAAAATGCAATATCCCACCAATGGTGCTGAAAATCAGCGGAAAGATTGCAAAAATGCTGCGGCGGCCGTATATTAGCGAAAAAAACAGAGATGAAACTAATAACCACACTTATATTATTAATGCTCGCAGTGGCGGGAATGGGCAAAAGCACCGACATCATTTTTATATTAGACTCGTGCGCGGCCTTTGGCAACGGTCACATCGCGGTGCTTATCGGCAACGAAAACACCGGTTGGCATTACGTGTCGATCAACGGAACAGGCTCAATGGCAAAACCTTGGGGCATAAACACCAACGCCGACACAGGCATCGTGATCACCGACGAGGCGGGTCTCAGAATCCGCGGACTAAAACGTGCCATCCGCCGCGCCTGCGAAATCAATCCCAACGAACGCCATCGATACCGCCAATTCAAACGCATCAAAACCACTGCCGAGGAGGATTCAGCCGTGCTGTCCGCCGCCAAAAACACCGCCTCGTCGATTGTTTACGGCATCATCGGTCCGGGACAGTCGTGCATCGACGTGGCTCAGTCAGCCTTTTCGGCACTTGTAAAGAAACGCCGTTTGGATAAGAGGGGCAACGCTCCCGGACGAACCGACCTGATTCCAAAACGTTGGTTCCGCAAGATAGAACTCCGTATCAAAATCGCTAACCGCCGTTCAAGAGACGGTAAGGGCAAAATATCCGAAATCAGCGAAAACTACTAATCATACGCAGTGATAAAATTTTATAACACCAATCTACTCCGATTGGCGAATACACCCGTACTCTATACGAAAAATCGTTCGTAGCAAAGCGGGAATATTACTGAAAGAAAAATGCCATTTTCATAACTCACCACATTTCAATGGTATAAATCAAAAGCAAAAAGATTGTTTAATGTTTTATAGTAAATATTAAACAGTATTTAAACAACAAAAAAGTAGCACCTAAGCATAATCCTTCGGGAACTTCGCAGCTGAGAAGAAAAACTGACAAAATGTCATACTTTTAATAAAGGAATAAGGCGAAAAACTCAATTCGTACAGTTTGGAGCATAACTCAAAATAAATTGAACGGATCTGCCCCTATCCTACCCTTATAGGCAACAAACCAAAGAAATCGGGATAAAAAACTATAAATAACGGACATAAATACGCTGATAATCAAGTAATTAAGTATAACATATCATTTCCAGGGATATAGAGCAAACCAAGATAGATAAGTTCTGAAAAGGTTGGGTAAATCACTGATATATAAATAGTTATACACATATAGAAGAAATGTTATAGAATGATGTAAAGATTAGTATAACTTTCCATCCATACAGATTATATATATAAGGATGTTTAACAGAACAAACACCCAAGGCGGTGTTTGGTTAAGGGCGTCGAGGAACAAACTCCAAAAATTATGTGGTCGAAAATTTTCATCCCCCAAAAATCACTAAGTCGAATCTGAATCACACTCAAAACCATCAACAGAAAAAATGACTTTCACTAAGAATGACTCTAAGAAAAAAACACCTTCAACTAAGAACTCCCAAAAATCACATACCCCAAAAATCATCGGCTCTAAAATTACCTGCCCAAAAAAAATCATCACCCCCGAAATCACCTCCTCCCCAAAATACATATCCAAAAAAAATCCGCCCTCTGAAAAATCACAGATTTGTAAAAATGAATTTTGTAAATAGGATAGATAAGTGAATAAGAAATGTAACACTCGAAAAAAAGTAAACTAAAAAATCAAAGTCACAAAAGTACACTCCAAAATTTGTAAATCCCAAGAGAAAAATAAGATTTACAAATCACCAAAATCAGAAACTAACAAATATACAAACTTAAAACATTCACATTATTTTCGAAAATCGAATATTTTTGTCGAATATTCTAAAAATTTACACTTGTATATACAAATGTAAATCACAAAAGAACATACCCTAAAAAGTTTACAATTGTTACATTTGTAAACTATAAAGAATTATCCTATTTTTATCGCCAAATCGGAGGATTTTTACGGTGTGATATAAATTTATAACCGTGTATTTTATTGTGTAATCAGGAATATTAATTGTGTTAAGGGATTTTGGAAAATAAGTTACGAATGATGTAACAATCACTAAACCAATACTTTAACTATGGTTATATAAAGTAAAAAATCAATGATTTTTGGCTATTTGTTAAGAAATTGTTAAAAATCCGTGTTTTTAAACCTGGAAAATAGTCGTAAGTGATTAATACCCAAGCATTTACAGCGTTTATTTAAAGTAAGGCTACTTTATTTTTGTCCGTTATACATAGCGATATGTAATGTATAAATAGCATCTAACCGGGTAGCGAACAAATATCTTATTCTCTTTTGGTTATGTTCTTCGTACTATATATACGGCAAAAAATAAGCCAATGTTGCTTATTTTTTTAATTATTTACGGTATTTAAGTAACTAAAAATAAGGATTTTAGCATATAGTAGACAAGTGTTATTTACAAGATTATCAGTGATTTATGTATACAATAGTACTCAAAATGTTTGGCAAAGATGTTGTATACACCGAATTTCCCTTTGGTAATAATAAAATATATCACCGTTACTTTTGTAATCTGAGAGATAAATCGATAAAAACAGTTTACAATGTTACAACTGTAAACTTGTAAAATATTTTCATTTTTCTAAAAAATAGTTGCGAATAAATTTGGCGGTGTCACAAAAGTTAATTATATTTGTTACATCAAAACAAGTTAAAATTGTAACCAATATGGAAGAAGAAGACAAAGACGTAGAACGTATACTCGAAATTATAAAAAGTGAACAACTCAACGCGTCGGCGTTTGCCGAAAAAATCGGTGTTCAAAAATCGAGCGTCAGCCACGTAATCTCAGGAAGAAACAAACCGAGCAAGGAGTTTATGGTAAAAATCCTGCGCACGTTTCCCGAGATTAGTAGCGATTGGCTTTTTCTTGGTTTGGGCGATATGTACCGAGTACCAAAACAGCCGGCACAAGAGCAACCCGCCGCTGATTTGCTGTCGGCACAAATGTCAGCTCCCCAACCTTCGGCTCAGCCGCAACCATCTGCACATCAGTTACAAACGTCGCCAGGTCAGACCTTGCAGACCACTCTCCTATTTTCGGATACCAATGCCGAACCCGTGAACGCCGAACCTGCAAAGCCGCAACCCGTGACAGTGGAAACTCCCAAACCGCAACAACCAAAAACTCAGAAAGTTGCACAAGCGGAACCTCAGGTTAAAACCCAACCGTCAGAAAATAAGGAGATTAAACAAAGTGCAACCAAGCCCGAACCGGTTGACCAACCTGCACCCGCCCAACCCAAAGTGCAGACTCAACAACCTGAACCGGTTAACATTATGAAGACCGATCCCGAAAAGATTATAGTTTTCTATTCAAACAAAACTTTCACTTTGTACTCTCCTTCGGGCGAATAGTCAGTTTTGTAAAAAGCGCATTTTTACAAAATCCACCCGAGGGTTACAATCAAAAATCGTGTTGCTCCATTTGGCAAAGACGGAGCACGGGGTTTCACATTCCTGAAAAATTCGAAAAATACAGATTTCACTTTTTTTAATTTTTGGCTCGTTACCGATAATCCAAATCTATAACTGCACTGAATTTCAGAGAAATATGGATAAACAGTTGTAATTCTTTTGTAATCATCTAATTATCAATCGCTTACAAAGCACATTATTGAGCATCAGCCCCTTGCCTACCGTTGATACTCTAAAATGACGTTTTTGAGAGCAGTTTTTAATCCATAGGTAAATTATTGATATTCAGTGGTTTATATTTAGTAAATTAAAACAATATCTCCATTAGAATTAATTATATAAAATGCCGCTTAACACCACATCACGCAAAACAAGGATTTTGAGTTGAGCATTATTCTGTAAGAGCAGGTTTTTTGAAAAGTTTTGCGAAATCTGAAAGCGAAAAACCGACGATTTTGCGGGTGTTCATCCCCCATTTATGACAATCCGATGACAAAAACGCTATGACATTTTGTCATATCATTTTTTCTGAAATTTTTATCCAACAGCAAAACCATTGCGCAAATTTTCTATCTTTGCAAAAAATTAAAAGCAATGTACAAACACATAATTAGACCGATACTTTTTAAATTCAATCCCGAAACCATACACGGATTTACTTTCGGGTGTTTGAAATTTTTTCAGAAAATCAGAATTTTCAATCCCTTGATTCGCGCATTGTACCAAAAAAAGGACAAAAAATTTGAGCGCGAAGTGTTCGGAATCAAGTTTCCAAACCCCATAGGACTTGCCGCTGGTCTCGACAAAGACGCGGAAGCCATTGATATATTGGGATTTATGGGTTTTGGATTTATCGAAGTGGGCACTGTTACCCCTGTGGCTCAGCCCGGAAACCCCAAGCCGAGACTTTTCCGCCTGAAACGAAACCAAGGTCTCATCAACCGAATGGGATTCAACAATAACGGTGTTGAAGAAATGGTTAAAAAGATTAAACAAAAATACAGTAAAGTTATCATAGGTGGTAATATTGGTAAGAATAAAGTAACGCCTAATGAACTTGCTGTAAACGATTATTTGAAAGATTTCAACGCACTGCACGATTATGTCGATTATATAGCAATAAATATAAGTTCGCCTAACACTCCCAACCTCCGCGAACTGCAAAACAAGGAGCCGCTAACACAACTTTTGACCGCTCTCACCAACGAAAACAAGAAGTACGACGTGCAGAAGCCAATCCTCCTAAAAATCGCTCCCGACCTAACCGACGGTCAGTTAGACGACATTGTGGAGATTGTGCGAGCCACAGGCATCAGCGGAATCATAGCCACCAACACCACCATCGAGCGCGGCGGCATCGACTACACCGAGGAAGAAATCAAGGCGTTTGGCAACGGCGGAATGAGCGGCAAACCCGTAAAACAGCGCAGCACCGAGGTGATCAGATACCTCAGCAAAAAGACCAACGGCGAAATCCCGATTATCGGCGTGGGAGGCATTTTTGACGCCGACGACGTGCGCGAAAAACTCGAAGCGGGCGCGTGCCTTGTGGAACTGTTCACAAGTTTTATCTACAACGGTCCGGCGTGTGTAAAACGGATTCTCAAAAAACTGTAATGTACAGAGAATACGCCTCTTACATAAAAGAAAAATTCGGCACGCGGGTGCAGAAGATTGCTCTGAATCCGGGTCTCGGCTGCCCAAACCGCGACGGAACTATCGGCACAGGTGGGTGTACATATTGCAACAATCTGACATTCAGTCCTTTTTACGGACAAGCCTCAAAACCGATAGCCCAACAGATGGACGAGGGCATTGCTTTTTTTGCCAAAAAGTACAAATGCCAAAAGTATATCGCTTATTTTCAGTCGTATACAAACACATACGCCGACACCGCAAAGTTGAAAACCTTGTACGATTCGGCATTGCAACGCGACGACGTGGTGGGGCTGACTGTTGCCACCCGTCCCGACTGCGTTGACAATCAAACACTTGAACTATTGGCGCATTACTCCCAAAAGTACTACACCGTGTTGGAAATCGGCGTGGAGAGTTGCTACGACGCCACATTGCGGATGATAAACCGCGGACACACGTTTGCCCAAGTGGAAGACGCCATTAACCGCGCCGCCGGATTCGGCATCGACGTGTGCGCACACCTGATAATGTACCTTCCCGGCGAAACCGAGGAGATGATGCTAAGCACGGCCGACATTATGTCGTCGTTGCCCGTAAATATTCTGAAACTGCACCAACTGCAAGTGATCAAAGGCACGGCAATGGCGCGGCAATACGAGGAGCATCCCGAACAGTTTGCCCTGCCCACGGTAGAGGAGTACGCCGCCTTTGCCGCCCGCTACGCCCACCGCGCGCGAAAGGATATGATATTTGAGCGGTTTGTGAGCGAATCGCCTATGAATATGGTAGTTGCGCCCAATTGGAACGGCAAAAAAAACTACGAAATCACCGAGATGATAAAGCGCGAATACGAAAAAATGTGCAAATAATTTTTGCGGAACACAAAAGTTGTATATTTTTGCAGCCGATACAAGCGGGAATAGCGCAATTGGCAGAGCGGCGGCTTCCCAAGCCGCAGGTCGCGGGTTCGACCCCCGTTTCCCGCTCAAAACACCATTAACGAAGCAGGCCGGTCTGCCGCTGGCACTCACGTGCGAGAGGAAAGTCCGGGCAACACAGAGCACCGCCCTTCTTAACTGGAAGACAGCCGCGAGGTTGTGGTAAATGCAGAAGAAAACAACCGCCCGAAAGGGCAAGGGTGAGAAGGCAGGGTAAGAGCCTACCAATATCGGCAGTGATGTCGGTAGTTGTGCATCGGCGGGTTGAAAGGCCAAATATACCGGTATATTCGGGTTGCTCGCCCGAGCCGGGGGGTAGGTCGTTAGAGGTCGTCGGCAACGACGGCAGTAGATAAATGGCAGGCACCGCTCTCGGGCGGCACAGAATCCGGCTTATAGGCCCGCTTCTTTTTATTCCAAAATCTTGACATTCAGATATATTTCGTCGTCGTCCACTCGGTTGAGAGCAATCTTGTTGTATGGCTCCACCTGAAAATCTTTGCCCATAGCGGAAAGCAGTTTGGTCACCTTGCCCGATTCTATCTCGATTTTTAGGATATGATAGTCGGAGGCAAATTTCTTATAATCAACAATATACCCGAAACCACGCACGGCGGTTTCGATATAATGGAGCGCCTCAACGGCAGGCTTGTGGGTGGATATGTTCCAAAAATGGCGGGTCATTGGCAATCATTTGATTACAAAAATAACAAAAAATATTCACTTAATTTCGTAATTTAAAGAAAAATACGTAACTTTGGGAAAAAGAAATGAAAGATTATGGACAATACAACGTCAAACAATCAGCATAATGCAGCAGAGCCTTCTACCGCGTTTGAAACGGTAAAACACAAGGCATCAAATAATTTTGCCATACCGTCTGGTTCCGAAAAATCGCGAATCATAATTGCTGTTGACAAAATATCATACCTACGTGATGGATGGGACGGTGCTGATGCGCCATCAATTAGCACAAAAGTAATAGAAAACATAAAATCCATTGTTGACATATGCAAAAACAATGATTTAATAAGTTGGAATATTGAGCCGAACATCAATGGCACTATACTGTTGCGCTATAATGATGCCGCTATAAGCCTTGGCACAGACAAGTTTTCTTACTATTTTAAGAAAGGAAGCAAAATCTCTGGCGAGAACAAAGTGGTATTTTCACCAAATTCTGTAATCAATACAATAAGGATGATAAATTCTAAACAGTAATGTCAACTTATTTACCTGACAATGAAAATGTTGCAAGGGCAATTTTTTCACCTCAAATGATTAATTCTGACGGTAATTTGCTATTGTCATCTTTTGCGTTAAGAGTTTTTAAAGACGGCACAAAAGAAGATTATATATCAGTAAACCGAATGTCAGTAAAATCTTGGCTGACAGATATAAACAATATTCCCCAATACAAAAACAGACTTCTGTATGGTTACGCTACGCTAAACATAGGACAAATACGGCTCATTAAACTTTTTGCCGATGATTATCCAATATTCTTTGACACAATTGATTGCAGCAATGCTGACTGCAAATCACACGCAGGAATTATTGTTCAAATCAATGGAACTACAATTACAGGCGGACACAATCCCATTTTTGAAACTCTTGAACTAAACGAACCGGAAGATTATATAATGATGGCTATTCAGGCAGAACTGCTGAAAATAGCAAGTCCGAATTTGGTGCGATTTTAACAGACATAAAAAAAATCCTCCGTACATAATCACGGAGGATTTTTTTATAACTATCAAATAACCATTACTTTGCCAATCTTTCTCTAATAGCCTTAGAAGCCTCTTCGTAGCCGGGCTTGTCTAATAGGGCGAACATATTCTTTTTGTAAGCCTCAACGCCGGGTTGGTTGAAGGGGTTTACGCCGAGAATGTAACCGCTTATGCCACAGGCTTTTTCAAAGAAATAGATCATCTGACCGAGATAGTACTCGTTGAGTTTGGGAATCTCGATGCGAATCTGCGGAACGCCGCCGTCTAAGTGAGCGAGACGTGTGCCGAGTTCTGCCTGTTTGTTGACAAAATCCACACGCTTGCCGGCGAGGAAGTTGAGTTGGTCGAGGTTCTTGTCGTCGCTCGGAATCTCCACCTTGCTGTCGGCCTCGGCAATCGAAATCACAGTTTCGTAAAGTCCGCGGGTGCCTTCCTGAATAAACTGACCCATAGAGTGGAGGTCGGAAGTGAAATCTACCGATGCGGGGAAAATGCCCTTGCCGTCCTTGCCTTCCGACTCGCCGTAGAGTTGTTTCCACCATTCGGAGAAGTAGTGGAGTTTGGGGTGGAAGTTGACAAGGATTTCGATACCGAACTTATTGTTGTACAAAAGGTTGCGGACAACTGCATAGTGAGCGGGGATGTTCTCGTCAAACGATTTGCCTTTTTGCGAAAGAGCCTCCACATCGTAAGCGCCATTGAGCAGCGCGCGGATGTCGAAACCTGCCACAGCGATGGGGAAAAGTCCCACGGGAGTGAGCACCGAGAACCTACCTCCTACCGTGTCGCCAATCACAAATGTGGTGTAGCCCTCGTTGTCGGCGAGTTTGCGGAGAGCGCCGCGCTCCTTGTCGGTAATAGCCACGATGCGTTTTGCAGCCTCGGCCTTGCCGTATTTCTCCTCGATTTTGGCTTTGAGAAGGCGGAAAGCGATGGCGGGTTCGGTGGTTGTACCCGACTTAGAGATAACGCAGAGGGCGTAACTCTTGTCGGCAATAGCGCCCATAAGTTCGCTGATATAGTCCTCGCCGATATTCTGTCCGGCAAAAAGGATAATAGGATTGCCTTTTTTGGGGTTCATCTGCACAAACGAATTGCTGAGCGCCTCGATAACCGCCTTTGCGCCGAGGTAACTTCCACCAATGCCGATAACCACGAGCACATCGATTTTTTTGCGGAGTTCGGCAGCCTTGGCCTCAATCTGCGAAAGTTCGTCTTCGGAAATGATGTTTTTAACGTCGGCCCAACCGAGGAAGTCGTTGCCGGGGAGGTTCTTGTCGTAAAGAGCGGCGTTACATTCCAACGCCTTGTTTTGCAATGCTTTGTAATCATTTTCGGACACAAATCCGAACGCTTTGCTAATGTCTATTGATAAATTCTTCATCGTAAAATAATTAGTATATTTCAGAGACTAAAAATAAGCAATATTTTGAGATGATGTGTAATTTTTCCTCAAAAAAAAACAGAAATAATGAATTTTATTTAAATTTCATATTTTTGTGGTAATAATAAATTGTCAACGATTAAAAATTTGAAGAAATGACAATGAATCAAAACGCTGAAAATCAGATAGAACGCCTATTAGAAAAGCCGTTTTGGGTGGTTGATTTCCTGCCCGAAAGAGTATCGGCTGAGCGTTCCAAACAATATTTTGCGGTGGAAAATTTTTGTTGCAATGGTCAATATATCAATCAATTGTACCAACATTTTGCATATTTGATAATCAAATTGAGTTGCTATTTTGTCATCTACAACAATCCATCACCAAATGAAATATATAATAGCATAAATAATTGTTTGTCAAAAGGATATGTCAATTTTCTTTTCTCCGACAATGACACGCTCATCACCTTAAACAGCGGCGATTTGTATATGACAGTTTACAATCCCGACGGGCGGTTTTTGGAGATGGTGCAGAGTTTGGCGACGGCGGAAGGGTTGTTTGTGAGAAGAGGAGAAAAATTATGAAAAAAGTAATCATAATCGGGCCATCGGGCAGCGGCAAAACCACTTTTGCTCAAATGCTGCATAATGCCACGGGGCTGCCGCTATACCATTTGGACAATATTTGGTGGAATGCCGACAAAACGCATATTTCTCGTCCTGACTTTGACCTGAAACTCAATGACTTATTGAGCCTCGATAGTTGGATTATTGACGGTGATTATAGTCGTACATACGAGGTGCGCATTGCCGCTTGTGATACTGTGTTTTTTCTCGATTTCGACATTAATATCTGTATGCAAGGTCTCAATCAACGCCTCGGCAAACACCGCCAAGATATGCCGTGGATTGATTATGAATTGGATCAAGAT
>JAGCYI010000237.1 GCA_017960885.1 Bacteroidales bacterium | reverse complement strand
GATTCAGCCGTTTCTCTGATGGTTTCGATACTTACCGAACCACCGCGCAGAAGTTTTGCATATAATCTACCTCCCCACGAATTTGTGCCTATAATAATTGGTGTAGTGTTCATCTTTAAAAATTTTAGGCAACAAAATTAAGGAGTTTGTTTTGCAATTGAGTTGCAATATAGGTAGTTATTTGTGGGGATTTTTCACGAATATTATTAAATTGATTTGTCAAAGTACCAATAATTAAGTATTATTTATTTATAATTGTAATTTTTTTTTTGTAAAAATAGTACATTTTTAAAAATCTTTTACGATATTTGTAACCGAAAGGCCAAGGGAAACTTACTTCACAGAACCTCTTACGTTTTTCAGTTTCCCAATTGCCTTTCTTTTTTAATATTCTGAAAATGGATAGGTTACAGATACAAAAAGTGGCATTGCGGCAGAGGGCGTTGTTTATTGATGATGCCTTTTCGGTTAATGATTTTGGCGAATGTGCGGCTGATTTTTGTGCCGAAATGTTTAAACTCGGATATGTTCCCGATGAAAAACTTTTGCGTGCATTAAATGGTGTTAATGCTGAGCAACTCGCTGAAATTTACTCTGTTGTGAAAGAAGTTCTCAACCTCAATAGCAATTGGACTCCGCTTGTAAAAGATTGGCTAAAACCCACTGGCGAAAGCCGGATCGACCATCTGATTACTGCGTTTGTAAATTCGGTGTCTACTTTGCGCGATAAACTTCACGGTGTTCGTTTGCCATGCGGACACTTGATTCCCGAAGGTACTTTTCCAATTGAGCGTTACAACGGTTGTCCTTTTTGCGGCACTCCTTTTGAATTTTCTGATAAGATTTATAAAGGTCAAGGTTCAAAGCATAAATTGTTAACATTGTGGACGTTGACCGATGTAAACAAATACTTTCACAATCTTTTGAATTCACCCGTTGCGATGGATGCCACTCAACGCGATAGCCTTAATATATTGTTGCACAATTTGCCGTTACCGTCTGATGTACAGATAGTTGTAAAAGAGACAATTGCAATGGTTGTTGATGTGCTTTTAGAGCAAGGCAAACCTAATTTGGCGGCAGAATATTTTACTTCGCCAAACGATATTTTGCGTTATCTTTGGTATAAAAAAACATCGCAAATTCAAATTATAAAACCCTCAATATTAATCGATAACGCCAAAAAATCTACGAGTTGGTATTGTGGAATGCCGGTGGCAGAAAAACAAGAAAAAGAGAATTGTGCTGCCGCCGAAAAACGCAAAGAATTAAAACTGCATTATTCTCGCTCAATGTGCCGTATTGTGGCTCGTTGGATTAATGATTTGAAAATGTCTGCCGAAGTCGCCGCAGAAATTATGCACCCAAAACGTGGTATGTGGGTAAGGTTTATTCGTGCGTTGAGGCTCAATGAATTTGCCAAACAAAAAGGTTTTGAAAATCTTAGAAAATTGCTCGATATATTTTATCGTGGCGACTATAAAGTTTGGCAAGGTGAGGTGGATAAATTGCTGTTAAAAAACGATATTGATGGTGCGTTAAGACTTTTGCAACAACGTCCTGGAAGTTTTGCACGTCAACTTTTTAGTGTAATAATTCGCAATGCAAACGCCGAAAATGTAATTGATAGTTTTGCCCAAATTGTAACTCAAATTGCTCCGCGACTGTTGGTTACACTTGGAATGTACGCCGAATCGTATTTTGACAATTCTAAAATTCGCACCGTTAAAGTTATTACAGGCAAATCAAAAAACATTGAAAATCCTTTTAATCTTCAATATTTTGCCGACGAAGATATTAAACGCATAATTGCATCAATACAAAAGGTTTACGCCGATGTTACATTTCAGCGTTTTAAGAATACTCCAACTAATGCAAAAACAATTTATATCGACCCGCAACTGTTTGATATTCCGCTGTCTATCGGTGAACGCAGTGCAAATATACAAGACACCGATTGCGCATTGCTGGGTACAAAATTTGATTTACAGGGCGACAAAATTCGATTGTTTATGCATTGGGGCAAAGGCCTTCCGGCGCAACATTTGGATATGGATTTGAGTGCAAGGATTGTTTACCAAACCGGCGAACCTCAGGAGTGCTGTTATTACGAACTCACATTGCCGGGAGCGCAACATTCGGGCGATATTCGTCAAATACCCGACCAAATCGGGACGGCTGAATTTGTGGAACTTGACATTCCCGTTCTTCGTCAGCAAAATGCTAAATATGTGGTGTTTACGTGCAACGCATATTCCGATGGAAATCTTTCGCCAAACCTTGCAGTAGGGTGGATGGATTCAAAAAATCCAATGAATGTTTCCGACGAAACCGGCGCTGCATACGACCCTTCGTGCGTGATTCATCAAGTGAGAATTTCATCTTCTACATTGTCGAAAGGATTGGTTTTCGGCGTGTTAGATGTTCAAACATCTAAGATAACTTGGCTTGAAATGCCTTTTGAAGGCCAAATGGCTCGAAACCTCGACCTAAAAACGTTGGAAGGTTATTTGCAAAAACTTTCTGCACGCACTAAAATAGGGGAGTTTCTCCGTATGAAAGCCAATGCTCAAAATCTCCAAATAGTTGACAACAAAGATATTGCCGACGAAGTTTACGATTACAATTGGGCGTTAGACACCGCAAAAGTTTCGGCATTACTTCTATGAAAATTACTAACCAAATACCAATGAAATATGAAAAAACATTTATTATTCATCTTGCTGCCAATGGTTCTTACATCTTGCAGCGCACAAAACAACGGAAATATGAATATTTTCAAAAAAATTTTTGATGATCCACCCGTTTGTGGCGGCACCATCAGCAAAGAAATCAACCCCAAGCCGTTAGAAAACGTTGAGGGTGATATTGTTAGTTTTTCGTGTACATACAACAATGACGAAACTCGTTACGATAGTCCTATGCCTATCGCGTTTGAAATGAGATTACAAGACGGTGCGTTGATAGGTTCGCTTACACGTCCTCGCGATTCGGTTGTTTATGATCCTTTTAATTTTAATATTCCTTTTAATGACGCTGTAAAACAACAACTTACCGACGCCGTTAAGCAAAGCGAGATAATGAAATACAACCAATGGGATTGGCGTGTGGCAGGATTGCCGCCTTGTTACGATTTTTATATCT
Organism: Bacteroidales bacterium; assembly: GCA_017960885.1. GTDB lineage: Bacteria > Bacteroidota > Bacteroidia > Bacteroidales > UBA3824 > UBA3824. Next base: position 5,307 of record JAGCYI010000237.1, on the reverse strand, counting down.
CGGTAACATTTTCGTCGGGCGAAAAACTTTATATGAATTTCAATGGCGGACGTAGTCCCGTTGATGCTGATAAACTCACAGATAATTTTGTTAAATCTATCTGTAAATTAACCGATTACGCACCTGAAAAATGCCCAAAGAGACCGCCTTATGTACATCCTTGCCTTGGCACACATCGTTTTGTTTACAGCAAAGACGCTAAAACTCAGGAGTTTATCTTCACGCTCGAACGCAAAGGAACTTACCCAGCCGAAGTGATTTCCAAAGGTGATTATGGATATTTTCATGCCCGATGCACTGTATCGAACCTTGGCGGCCGTTATGCTTTTAACATTGCCGAATATTGCGACGATTCAGAAATCCGTTCTGCCAAACCCGGTTCCGGCGCGGGAGATATTTATCATCAGAATGGCGAGTTTAAATTGATGCCCTATCAATCGTGTCCCCCCTTGGCAAATAGCGGAATTTTGGAGGAAGTAAAATAATTTCTATTTATTCCTTAATTTGCTTTTACGACTATTTTGTATATCAGATATTGTTTAATCCATAAAAATTAGCAATGGTATGATTGATGTGTTGATAATTATTTTTTACAAAATCAGAATACTTTATTGGTTCTTGTAGAAATGTTATTTTTGGTTGTTCGTTTACTGTATTTATTATTGTATGCAATTGTTTGTATATTTTTTGATACTCTTCAAAATTAGTATTTTCATCAAATTTATCAAATAATATTGTACCTAAATAAATCTTTTTGAAGTCTTTGTATAATCTTTTGTCTATCAAATTTCCTTTAACAAAATTATCTAATCCTATATAATGTGAAATCATTTGTTTTATTCCGTCGATGTAACAATTATTTTCGGTTTTGATTTGAAATTTATTATCGGTTGATGGAAGTATGGATGAATTAGAACCGAAAATCTGTTTCATATTATCTTCTGAATAAATTTTTGCACCGATGGGGCATTTATCCTTATCTTTATATGAATTAGAAATTGGAGTTGATGTTTTTGACGCATCTAATATGTATTCCGCAAATTTTGATTCAAGGAATAATATTGTATCTTTATCTTTACTTTCGAGAACTATGTCAACGTTTGATGGTTTTCCTCCTTTTATGCATTTATTTTGAAATTCAAATAACACTTTATCAAATAATATCTGTTTGTTGTTGATTTCGAGTGTAATTGGTTTATTATTAACATTATAAAAAAACATTAATCCGCATAATGATGAAGAATGAATTGTTGTTATTTTTTTGACTTCGTTACCGTTCCCTGAACATACTTCATTAAATTTGTTTTTGAAGGTGTCTTGCTCCTTTATTTTGAAAATTTCAATAAAGTTGTCTGCTATTTTGTCTTTTTTTACGCTGTACGAATAGGAGTTATAGGAGTATTTTTTATGTCGTGGTACATAAGTCTTTTGTATCTGTGGATAGTCTATAATTTCGAAGTTGAAAACTTTATAGATTTTTATACTATTTGAAGACATTTCTTCGAAAGGTATTTTGTTAGAATTTATGATGCACATATTATTTAATTTTTGTTGTAAATAATTACTCTAACACTTCCATTTTCCATCCTCTAAACACTATTGCGGCGGTGTGAAGTTCCCAATTGTGGGCGGTGCATTTTTCTGCTATGCGATGGTCTGTTAAGTATTTTTGAATCTGTGCTTTAGCCTCGTCTTTTTTGCTATTAACTTCGGCATCTGTAGAGTTCTTTTTGCAATATTTCAATTCAATTATGTAAGCGTGACGTTTGTAGCCAAGCGGTTCTAAATATAGGTCGGTAAATCCGTGATTTGCTTCTAATTCGGTGTATGTAATAAAACTCGAATTTTTGCAGAAGTGAGATAAGAAAAATCCTTTTACAAACGATTCACCTTGGTCGTTGAAATCGCGTACGGCAGAGTTTTCGTCAATCACTGAGGCAATGTATGAAATGTAAGGCTTGCAGTCGCCGTCGAAAACTAATGTGTTCCAATGATTTCCCAAGATTGTAATATCTGTTCGCCAACCCAATGATTGAGTATAGCATTTTTCCAAATACATGCAGTATTGTTGGCGAACAGTATCGTTTGGCACTACAAATGCGGGTATACCTCTTTCGTCAACGCCAAAACTCAATAATCCCATATAATAAAGTAGACTTTGTAGATTATTGGCTAAAGATAGTTCTGCAATTGCAAATTCTGGATTGAGTTCAAAATATGCCTTGCCGGTGTTGACAATATTAAGAATAATACGAGATTTTTCGCCGAATGAATTTTCGATTTTCACCATCTTTTCCATCTTGAAAAAGTCGGTTCTTACGTTTGGGTCAACGAGTTTGTCGGGGATACGACCATTGGAAGATGTATATTTTTTGATAAAATATAAAACCATATCCGAATTGAAAACTCTTTCATCGTCAACCGTTTCCGGAGCGAAACAATAATCGTTGTATATTGGTTTCATTATTTCAATCAATTCTTCAACCGAATGTTTAAATACGCCTGTTGTATCACGGTAATACTCAAGCATAGTTTTTACATCAGTTTCCGAAAAACCCATCACATCGTTTAAATTTGGGTCAATTGAAAGATTATCAGCAATGTTAAACCCACTTGTAACATCGCTTAATGTTAATGGCGAAACTCCTGTAATAAAAATACGTCCCAAAGATGCTTCGTTGTCTGATGTCATATCTTTCAAAACGTTGAAAAACAGACGGAAAAAGCCGTCGCCGTGGGTTAGTTGTTTGTATGCGAGTTCGTCGGTAGAAAAAAGAGTGTTGGCAAAATTATCGTACTCATCTATCATTACGTAGATTTTGTAGGCAGACTTTTTGGCAAGGTCAATCAAAGTGTATAACATTTCGTTGCTTTTACCATCTACTTTTGCTATCAATTGTGGAGTTTCTTCGGGCAAAAACTGGCGGTATTTGTCGATAAAACTGGTTATCGCAATGCAAATCTTTGAGTTGAACGACGCTTCTACATTCTCTTTACGGCTGTCAACAGATGCAAAACTTAATTTCAGCACCATATACTTTCCTCGCATAGGCGTGGTTTTGTTGTATATGTTGAGACCGCCAAAATTCTGTTCGTAGTTGTCTTTTTGTAATACATCGTAATATGCAGCCAAGGTATTGATAAATAGACTTTTGCCAAATCTTCTTGGACGTAGGAACATTATGTATTTGGCAGCGTTTTCAAAATAAGAGATAAATGCCGTTTTGTCGACATAATAAGAATTTTCTTTGCGGATGGTAACATAATCCGTCTCGCCGTATGGTATGTGCCGTATCATAGTGTAAACTTAAGTTCAACCGCAAAGATAAGAAAAATAATTCACACTACAAGGGGATTTAAAGATTACTTATTAGGATTTTTTATGATTTCTCCTGATTTTAGTCAAAATTATTTTTCTTATTTAATAATCTGTTATATATTTGTAAACTCAATTTTTTAACGTACCAACACTCTAAACAAGATGGCTAACAAGGGAAAAACACCCATAAACGCAGGTCGCCCTGTATATTTTTCGTATGCCCGCAACAATGATGCTAAACCCGAATGGAGGCATATATCTGATTGTGTGGATATTATAATTAAGAAATTTCAACAAGAGAATATCGAATACCGTCTCGATGTGAGAGATTTAATTACCGGCGACCGTATCTCGGGTTTTGAAAAAGAGATTGGGCATAAGAGCGAAACTGTGGTGATAGTATTCTCCGACCGCTATTTCCGCTCAATGCACTGTATGAACGAACTTATGCAGATTCAAAAGTCGCTCAAAACCAATCCAAACAAGCGTCTCTTACTTATAAAATGCGGCGATTTCAACCTTGCCGATATGCATTACATTAGAGATCTCGAAAAATTTTGGACTGCCAAGAAAAACGAATACGATGAGATTAAGTTTCACCGTATCAGAGAGTTTTCAAGCACCGAGAAGGCTGCGGAAGAGTGCGGATATTATCTCAATAAAATCCGCGAACTCTACTCGTTTTTTAGTGCTTACAACTATTTTGACGCCTCGAAGGGCAATTGGGATAATTTTGTCAACGATGTAATAAAATATTATAATAATACTCCTAAGCCCGAAACCAAGTCTGCCAAGGTTGCTGATTCAAAAAAATCGGTCTCTAAACCTAAAAAAAGGTCGAGAGGATGGCTTTGGATTGTTGCGGCGTTGATGTTGATACTTTTGTTTTTGGGTTATGGATATTACCGAGCACATAGGTTTCCATTTACCATTACATCTTGCTCTGTGATAACGCAAGACGGCAAGGAGAATCTTAAAATTGAATATTATTCGCCGCAAACTCGTCCTTTTGAATTGTATATAAAAGTGTTTGACCCAAATGGAAATTTAATTATCGCTGCCGATTCGCCAGTGGGCTATTCTTTTAAAAAATATGTGGCATTTGAACAAGGTTACGGCTCAACTGATATCTACGATATTGATAAAATTTTATCAGGAAAGAGTGCCGGTGATTATCGTTTTGAATTATATTTTCACAACCGCCAGATTGATTCTTATACTTTTCCACTTTCAGGCGCAATAGGGGAGTAGGCATACGTTTTTTACCTATTTGCTATTTTTTTCACATTAAAGTTTCAACAAATGCAAAAAATATCTATCTTTGCCGCTTGAAACAATATTTTTAAGATACACAAAATGGAAAGAACAAAAGTTATAGACCTTTTGAAACGCGAGGATTACGGCGCTCAGGTTAATGTAAAGGGTTGGGTGCGTACCCGCCGCGGCAGCAAAGCCGTTAACTTCGTAGCCCTCAACGATGGCTCAACCATCAAAAATGTGCAAATTGTGGTTGACGTTGAAAAATTTGACGAAAACATTATCAAAGATATTACTACCGGCGCTTGTATTAATGTTATCGGTACTTTGGTAAAAAGCCAAGGTGCTGAACAAAGCGTTGAAATTCAGGCAACTAATATTGAAATTTATGGTGTTGCCGGTTCGGATTACCCGTTGCAGAAAAAAGGACACTCGATGGAGTTTCTCCGCGAACATGCCAACATACGTATGCGCACCAACACTTTTGGGGCAGTTTTCCGCATCCGTCACAATATGGCGATGGCTATTCACACATATTTCCACGAGCACGGTTTCTTCTATTGGAACTCACCGCTGATTACCGCAAGCGACTGCGAGGGTGCTGGTCAGATGTTTCAGGTTACAACCCTCGACCTCAACAATCCTCCCAAAAACGAGGACGGCAGCATTGATTACTCGCAAGACTTTTTTGGCGCACAGACATCGCTCACCGTTTCGGGACAGTTGGAGGG
>JAGCYI010000236.1 GCA_017960885.1 Bacteroidales bacterium | reverse complement strand
TACAATCCGTACTTGAAAAAGTACACTATCCATCGTGAAATCAAGTAAAACTGTATAGACAATGGCAAAGAAAGTAGTTGCAACCCTTAAAAAGGAAGACGCACAGGACAAAGCCCTCACACGTATCGTTAAGGCAGTTCGCTCGCCCAAAACCGGCGCTTACTGCTTCAAAGAGGCTATCGTTCCTCAGGCTAAGGCCAAAGAGGCTCTCAAAGATTTGAAGTAAATCATATCTTTCGCAAAGGAATATAAAAGCCGGAAAAACTTTCCGGCTTTTGTGTTTTTATAATCCTTTGAAAAATAATTTTTTAGATATATCCTTTTATTTTATTTTTTTTTATATTTACAAAGGATTTGTTACTCATCGGGTAATTTTCCAAATATTTGTAAATTAACGTATTAACTAAACGAATATGGGACTATTCGGATTATTTTCAAAAGAGAAGAAAGAGAGTTTGGACACCGGATTGGCTAAAACCAAGGAAAGCGTGTTCAAAAAAATTCAACGCGCCATCGTAGGCAAGTCGAAAGTTGACGACGAAGTGCTCGACAACCTCGAAGACGCGCTTATCACATCCGACGTAGGCGTGGACACCACCTTGAAAATCATCAAGAGGCTTGAAGAGCGCGTGGCCAAAGACAAGTATGTGGGCACGTCGGAACTCAACAAAATTCTCAAAGAAGTAATAATCTCGCTCCTCAACGAGAACACCGCCAACAATTTCTCCGACAGCATAACGACAAAAGACGGACTTCCGTATGTGATTATGGTTGTGGGAGTTAACGGCGCAGGCAAAACCACCACAATTGGCAAACTCGCCAACCAATTTAAAAACGCAGGCAAAAAAGTGTATCTCGGTGCCGCCGACACATTCCGCGCCGCTGCCGTTGAGCAGTTGGAAGTTTGGGCGCAGCGTGCCGACGTGCCAATCATCAAGCAGAATATGGGCGCCGACCCCGCGTCTGTGGCGTTCGATACATTAAACTCAGCCGTGGCAAACAAAGCCGACGTGGTGCTTATCGACACCGCAGGACGTTTGCACAACAAGGTCAACCTTATGAACGAACTCTCTAAAATTAAGCGAGTTATGACCAAGGTTATACCCGACGCTCCTCACGAGGTGCTTTTGGTTTTAGACGGTAGCACGGGTCAAAACGCCTTTGAACAAGCCAAACAGTTTACCCTTGCCACCGAAGTTTCGGCAATAGCCCTCACCAAGTTAGACGGCACAGCCAAAGGCGGCGTGGTGCTCGGCATTAGCGACCAATTCAAGATTCCCGTTAAGTATATTGGAGTGGGAGAGAAGGTTACCGACCTGCAACTGTTTGACAAAGAGCAGTTTGTAGATTCGCTGTTTAACTAACAGATTTTTGTTAAGGTAACAATGCCGACGGTGAAAATTCCTATCTACTTGGCTCCGTTGCAAGGTTTTACCGACGCAGTGTTTCGTTATGCGTTTCAAAAGCATTTTGGCGGTGTGAATTTGTATTTCACGCCGTTTTTGCGGGTGGAAGACGGCGAAATACGCCGCCGCGAACTCCGCGACATTGAAATAGCCCGTCATTTGGGCAATATCGAAAACCTTGTGCCGCAGATAATGGTTTCCGATACCGACGAGGCAGATCTGCTTATCACTACGCTTAAAGATTTGGGATTCAATAATATAGATTTGAATTTCGGCTGTCCGTATCCAATGCTCAACCGTAAGTTCAAAGGAGCGGGAATTTTGCCGCATCCCGACAAGGTTGAGAGTGTAATCCGCTGTCTGTCAAAATATTCTGATACCAAATTCTCCTTAAAAATGCGCTTGGGAATGACCTCGCCCGCCGAATCCCTTGCCTTGGCTGACATTTTAAACGGTTTCCCTTTTGAGCATATCACCATCCACCCCCGCACAGCCAAGCAGAACTATTCGGGCGAAATCGACGAAGAAGCCTTCGCAGCCCTCTCATCTGTGTTAAAGCATAATATAGTTTACAATGGCGATATTCTTGATACTCAACGAATTGACTATCTCCTAAAAACATATCCCACGCTCCACGCCGTAATGATAGGCAGAGGTCTGATATCCAATCCCTTTCTTGCTTTGGAATACCTCAGTGGAGAAATCGCCTCATCGCTCCGCCGCGAAAAGTTCCTAAATTTTCACACTACCCTGTTAACCACCTACATACAATATTCCGAAGGCGGACAATCGCAAGTCTTAGACAAGATGAAGACCTTTTGGGAATATTTTCTCCCCGCCCTTCCGCCCCGCCTCCGCAAACAGATTCTCAAAAGTCGAAACCTGCCTGAGTATGAAGGGTTCGTGAGTATTGCGGTGAGGGAGATGGATTAAATCACCGCCTCGTAAATCCATAATCCACTACCATATCAACCTTTGATTAGCAGGGTTGCAGCGTTTTTCGAAATGCAGTATACCTGACTGCCATCTAATTTTTTTTGTGTGGGAAGCAAGAGTCGGACTTGCGTTTCAACTTTAACTAAGTTGTGTTCTAACCGCTGAACTATTCCCACATTGTGTTTCTATATTTATTTTCACTACAAATTTAAAAAAGAACTCAAAAAACTCAAACACCGTTTCATAAAAATCCGTATATTTGTTTTGGATATCCGGCTCAACATCCCCGGCATCCGACATAGTAAAAGATTTTTACGAAAGCGTTATGCTTTTCTTGTATTGAGAACCTGAGAAATTTTCAAAAAGAGCAAGAGGATGCATAGCGGTTTCGCCTATCGTATAGGCGTAAACTGCATTGTTGTATCTTTGCTCTTAGGTAATTCTCAGGACCTTCAATACGGATACAATGAGTATATGCGGTTTGCGCTTTCTTTGTTTAACAATCCTTTCAAAACCGCAAAAGGAATAAATTGTCTAAAATTATTGGACAATATGTCTAAAATCTTGTTACACAATTATTACTCAGCGTAATGATTTGTGCTTTAACTTTGGAGAAATAAAATATATAATATAAAGTGTAACCTTTTGGATAAAGATGACACTAAGGGGAAATGTCGAAAAAAAATAATTGTATATAGTTATGAGAATGAAGTATTTAAAGACAACAATCGGTCTGATGTTGCTGTTGCTAACATCATTTACCAACGCTCCCGAGCGGACAGTATATATCTGCAACGGTCCACAATCGGTGGCATACCATCTCACATCCAAATGCCGAGGTTTGGATAGATGTAGCACGGAAATACAAGCCCTCACAGAATCACAGGCTATTAACAAAGGTCGAAGGCTGTGCAAGATTTGTGGAAAACATTAATTATAAAAGTCTATGAAAATAAAGCACTTAATCATATTGTTATTTTGTTTATATGGCATAGCAATGACCTATATCATTATTTATGCCTATGATCCATTTATTGATAAAGACGTGTCGCAAGAAGAAGACGAAATATATGATTACTTTTCTCACTTTTTTGGCGAAACATCAATTAAATATGACCTATTATATGCACATAAAGACATAACTTTCAAAAAGATTCAGAAACCTTCAAAACCTATTCACAATCCTAACACATTAAGAATTGATACTATTAATCACACCATAAGAAATGACATTGATAGATATAAAGAGTGTGAACAAAGGTGGAAAGAAAGATTCGGAGATATTGTAGATTTATACGAATTAGGTTTCAGAAACAAAGAAAACGGTTGGTGTTTAGTCAAGTTGACGTTTGGTGGTTTTAATTATAGAGATGGTGGAGCAGGACTTTACGTGTATTTTAATATTATCTATCCTTATGCGGTTGGTTACTTTGATAAAAGTATTTATCGACCATCAGTTAAAAATGCAGTAGAATCATCTCTTAACTTTTGGATAAATGACAATAATTCTTCTTATAAAGCCGATTTCCGCCAAGGAAGTTTTGACGCTTTTTTCGATGATTTAAAAAGATTCTCTGCAAAATGCAAGTACTACAAATATGATGGCTCTCAAAAGCCATCAAGGAACCGCTATTTATATGAAGCATCATTATATAACCAACCTTTAAAGGATTTATATTCTTTTGAAAATGAAGAAGAATATGAACTCCAACCATTAGACGGTAGTTATTATTGGAATGGGTATCATAGGGTTTATAATGCCTTCACAAGACCGTATTATGTTTCATTGGAAAAACAATTTTCAGTAATCAATGACACGAAAAAGGCATATCGCACAAAATGGATGTGTGGGCTTACTCTTATCTTTATTCAAATAATAATTCCTTTTCTATTAGTTGCAAGGAAACAGCAAAAACTCCAATCCGAAACCCTTTACGACAAATTAAAACGACTCTGCAATCCATCTCTCTTTATGAAAAACTACAACAAAGAGAAAGTTGACGCTGCTAATAAAATCTACCAAAAACTATTGCAGACAAGTCCAAATGACAAGGAATCATTAGACGAGATACAACAAGAAGCAGTTGAAAAACTGAAAATCACATTGATAGACAAAACTATGATAGATGATTTGAAGAAAAAGGTCAATCCTCAAAATTATGTAAAAAACTACAATGCTGAAAAAGTTGCCTTGGCAAACGATTTATACTCGCGTCTTACCAAAGAGAACTTGACATATAACGAATTTATTGAAATACAAGATCTTTCAAAGCAACTATGATTTAAATATATCTGAATAATAATCTTTTAAAAAACATCGCACTATGAAAAATATCTATTTAATAAAAACCGGATGTATTCTATTGTTTTTTGTAGCACTATTATCGTCAAATAGTTATGCACAGGGCGGAAACAATAGCGCACCTACAATGGAATCAATTATTAATGAGGCTCAAAAAAGGCAAACAGAACCAAACAATAACAAGCAAAAAAGTAAAAATGCTTCTGTTGACACGAAATCATTGTTGGAAGATGAAGTTTATATGCAGGGCGTTAATGCTATGATGAAAGGTGACTACGATATTGCTTTCAAGTGTTTTCAAAAGTGTGCTAATAATGATAATGTCATCGCTCAGAGAGTTGTGGGGTATTGTTATCGCAAAGGCTATGGTGTCAATCAAAATATAGCCGAGGCGAAACGTTGGTATAAAAAAGCCATCGCAGCCGGTGATGAATATGCAGAAGAGTGTTACCAAGTGCTCTTGGATGATGAAAGAAACGGAAACCTATAAATCGATACAACTATGAAAAAGATATTATTATTACTTATGTTCTTTGCTGTTGCCTCTGTTGCCACAGCGCAAAGCCTCACTTTGGCAGAACTACAAAACCTCTGTAAACTATCAAATTGGCAGACTGCCAATGATATGCTAACACGAAAAGGATGGGAGTTTCACTCCTCATCAAAAGGAGACTACGACCATTATGCTTCAATCGAGTTTGCATTTTCTAAAAGTGATTGGAACTCTGAATATGCTACTGCGTGGTTAGTGCTTTATATAGATGGTAGTCAAGTAGAAAAAGTAAATTATGTAGCACCCAAAAACACTTACAATGTCATCAAAAATTCGCTTGCGGCTAACGGTTACAAGCGAATCGACAATCAAATTGAAGACGGGAATATTACAACCTTCTATTCTAATAGTACTTATAATTTAAAGTTGATACAAGCCACCACTGAAAGTGAATATGGAGGCACAAAAACGTCTTATAGAATTAGTATTTCTCGAAAATAAAGTGAAAAATGAAATATATATTAGCCATACTATCTTTATTACTAAGCACTTACGCCGCAGCCCAGAACCTCACATTGGCTGAACTGCAAAACCTTTGCAAACTTTCCAATTGGGAGACCGGCACTAACACACTCACACGCAAAGGTTGGGAATACCACGACTCTAAACGTGGCAACACAAACGATTATTCCACAATCAGTTATTCTTATGGCAAGGACGATTGGTCAAACGAATACGCCTCGGCTTGGTTCAAATTCTACACTTACAACAACCGAGTGGAATGTATTGATTATCAGCCAACCGACAACGCTTATAAAAACATCAAAGCCTCTCTCGCCGCCAACGGATACAAACAGACAAACAGCAAAATTGAAGATAATTCTATCTCCACATACTACGCCAACCCTTCTTTTGTGCTGATAATAGAAACAACCACGCAAGAACGACGATATGGCAGCGGAACAATAGTTTCATATATGATCACACTTATCCGCAAAGGTGGAATCTATGACTACGACAACGGAGAAAAAGTTGATTATTATGACGGAACGTCAACAGTAAAAACACGTTACACGCTTAAAGACGGCAAACGAAACGGCAAAGCGTACTCATATTCCGAAAACGGCAACCTTAAAGGAGAGTTCGTATACCTCAACGGAGTTTTGTCGGGTGCGTTCAAAGTTTACCATCCAAATGGAAACGTCGCTGTTTCAGGCACTTTGCTCAACGGTGAGAAAAACGGACTCATTACAGAATACGACGAGTATGGTGACAAGGAATCGGAAATATATTATAAAAATGGCAAACGCGATGGCAAAGCCACAGGTTACAATTCAGAAGGCAGAGTGAGCAAAACTCTTTATTACACTAACGATGAACCCAATGGTGCATACAACGAGTATTACTATGATAACAACGGAGAAATGAATATCCAATATTTCGGAAAATATGCAAACGGCAACCAAGAAGGTCGGTGGGAAACAAAAGCCCTAATAGATGGAACTTGGATAACCATAACCTACCAAACATACTACAATGGTATACTCAACGGTGCAGCAAAAATATGGACACCGGGTTGTGACTCTATCGTGTACTGCAACTACAATAATGGAAAACTTGACGGCAAATATCAAGAAAAGGTCGGTCTCTTTGGTTCGGGCAATCTGTTTAATGAAGAAAACCTTTATATCCTAACGGACGGTTATTATTCCAATGGCAAAAAAAGCGGTTATTGGAAATATAATACCATATTGATGCAACCGTTAGCCGAGGGAAAATATGAGGATGACGATAAAGAGGGAGTATGGAAATACTATTACATAAACTGTCATTTAGATCGCATAGCCAACTATCATTGGGGCAAATTGCACGGCAAATTCATCAAATACAAAAAACAAATTGCATTAAATAGTTTTTACAATTCAACAACTAATTCTAACGAAACAATCAAAGATTCAATTGATTACATTTGCTATTATTCTTACGATGAACTAAACGGACATTTTGAGAAACACGATAACGACGGCAATATCATAGCCGAAGGCGACTTTTCCAACAACTTGCGCAACGGACGATGGACAGAAATAGACACTGCCGATGGTACAAAATGGATGTCTAACTTTTCTAACGGCAAACTCGATGGCGTATGTGAGCGATTTACTCCATCATTGGGCAAGACACATACATACAATTATAAAAACGGCATTTTTGACGGTCGTCAGGTATGGTATCAACTTAGGAGCAACTCGCCGTTTGTCGAAAGCGAATTTAAAAACGGACATTTGCAAAAACAGACCGTATATAAAGAAGACAAAACAAAATCCTCAGATTTCAAACTAACAAAAGAAGGAACTACATCCTTCAATGGCATAATCATAAACTACTATTCCAAAAAAGACAATTCTGAAATAGGCAAAATAGTGGAAAACTATTACTTCAATATTCATCCCGACAGCATTTTATCTCGTCCATTCATAATTATATCCAATGTTGACAACAAACAGAGAAACGGCAAGATGCAAGTTTTTGACCATCAGAATCAAATCGTCGTAGATGGAACTTACACGTATGGCAAACAATCGGGCAATTGGATTTGCACTTTCTACGATCAAAATTTGTATTACATCATCAACCACGATAACGAAGACGAACCTTGGCTGTTCAATACACTCGGTTCAGACACACCGTATTCAGGCAAGTTCACCCGCCCCGAAACCAAGGGAGGAACAAAGGTGACTGCTGTCTACAAAATCAAAAAATCGTTGATTGAAGAAATTGTTTACACCGACCCCACAACCGGAAAAACATTAAAAAAAGAGAAATATAAAGAAGGTTTGCCGGTGGAATAATAACGCTACGCCAAAAGTCCGTCATTTCTTTTTGGTAAAAAGAGAGTGAATTAGGAAAGAAAGTAACATCATAGAATTGTCGAACCATTATAACTGACAAAGGAATAATTATTAAACCATACCGCTATGAAAACCAATCCGATTCTCGACGAAATCCGTCAATCTATACCACCCGAAATGAAAATGCGGATGGAAATGTCGGTTGCAATTGCTAACCGTATATACGACATTCTTCAAGAAAAAGGATTGTCGCAAAAAGACTTCGCACGTCTTATGGGAAAAACAGAAACCGAAGTAAGCCGTTGGCTGTCAGGTACTCACAATATGACAATGGCTACAATCTGCAAGATTTCAACTGTATTGGGAGAAGATATAATTAAAGTGCAACCAAGAGTCAGGGCAAATGTTTGCGTTTAAGTGTTGAATTGTCAGCACATTCTTTTCCTCCACTAAAACACTCCCACCGACTTAAACAGCAGCAGTATCAGCAGTAGCGGGGCGATGTATTTTACCATCACGATGAAGAGGCCTTTGCGGGTGAAGGGTTCGCCGTTGAGGGTGATTTCGTCGATAATCTTCTTGGGCTTGGTGATCCATCCTACAAGCACGCAGGTGAGGAGCGCAAGCAGCGGCATAAGCATATTGTTGCTGATGTAGTCAAGAAGGTCGAGAATCTGCGCCGTTACGCCGTTGGGCAGCGGAAGTTCAAAATATAGAATGTTGTAGCCGAAGCATACCAGAACGCCCACCACTGCGCATATCACAAACTCGATGGCTGTGGATTTGCGGCGGCTGTATCCAAATTTGTCGATAAAACTTGCCACAATGCCCTCCATCATCGAAATTGCACTTGTGAGTGCAGCAAACAGCACCATTGTGAAAAATACCGCACCGAGCACTGTGCCAACTGTACCCATTGATGAGAAAATCTTGGGAAGGCAGATAAACATAAGTCCGGGTCCCGAATGGTTCATACCTTCTTGACCCATAAACACAAACACCACGGGGATAATCATCATACCGGCAAGAAATGCTACAAGTGTATCGAAAATCTCTATCTTGTTGATGCTTTTGATAAGGTTGTCTTCTGATTTTACATACGAGCCGTAGGTAATCATTATGCCTGTGGCAACGCTCAAACTAAAAAACAACTGCCCGATGGCGTCCATTATGGTGATAGAAAGTTTGTCGAGAGTGAGGTTTGAAAAATCCGGAATCACAAACACTTTTAATCCGTCTAATCCTGAGCGAGTTACGCCGTCGTCGGAGGTGTATTCGAATGTCATACTGAAAATGGCAATGCCCACAATCATAAGCAGAAGTATCGGCATAAGTATTTTTGACGACGACTCGATACCCTTGTTGACGCCTCGGTACACCACGTAGGCTGTTGCCGCCATAAAGAGGATGGTGTAGATCAAGGGTTCGGTTTCTGACGAGATGAAATTGTTGAAATATCCGTCGGTGGCGGTTTCAGCGCCGTTGCCTGTGAGGTACGCCACGGTGTATTTCATCACCCATCCGCCCACTGCGCTGTAATAGGGGAGAATCACCATCGGGATAATTAGGGCGAGGATGCCGAGGTTTTTGAACCTAGGATTAAGCCGGCGGTATGCGCTGAGCGAACTGCGGCGGGTTTTTCGTCCGATGGCGAGTTCGGTGGTGAGCAGCGTGAAACCGAATGTTACCGCAAGTATAAGGTATACAAGTAGAAACAAGCCTCCGCCGTCTTTGGCTGCAAGGTACGGAAAACGCCAGATGTTTCCCAATCCCACCGCGCTGCCTGCCGCTGCAAGCACAAATCCTATTGTTCCGCTAAACGAACTTCTCTTTCCTGCCATTTTGTTTACTATTTTTGGCGGCAAAGGTAATAATTATTTTGCAATTAACTCAAAATCCAATCCGTTGAAAACCAAAATACAGATAACCCTTACGGTAATGTAAGGGCAAAAAAAAGACCGATCGAAAGGGATTTTCAACCGGTCAACTTATAAAAACTGTATGGAATGCGGAGAATGAAGAATTGTTGGCGGTCCGGACGAGACTCGAACTCGCGACCCCATGCGTGACAGGCATGTATTCTAACCAACTGAACTACCGAACCTAAAAATAATCAAATAACCTTTTAAATTGTTGGCGGTCCGGACGAGACTCGAACTCGCGACCCCATGCGTGACAGGCATGTATTCTAACCAACTGAACTACCGAACCTAATTCCTTTGTTTTGCGGTGCAAAGGTACACCTATTTGTGTAACGTACAAATTTTTTGAACGATTTTTTTTGCTTTTTTGTAATTTTTTTTTCAATGCGGTTTGTTTGCGCTGATTGTTAGTGTGTTATTTCATACCTTTTACGTGTCCTGCTTTGTAAAAATGCTCTTTGTAGTAGGTAGAATTGAGATTGTCTACCTTTACACCGATGTTTTTTGATGTTGCAGCGTGTGCAAAATTGTCTTGTCCGAGGTAGATTCCCACGTGGTATATCTTGCCTTTATCGTCGGCAAAGAACAGAATATCACCGCATTTGATATTGTTGCGGCTTACTACGTCAACGTTTTTGATAATGTCGTACGACGAGCGGTTGAGTTGAATGCCGTATACTGTTTTGTAAACCTGTGTAACAAATCCGCTGCAATCGGTGCCTACTCCTTTTTGGTTGGAGGCGTATTTGTAGGGTGTGCCTATCCACTCCGAAACCTCTTTTAAAAGGGCCAAATCCTCGGTGCCTTTGAATTGCGTGTGAAGTTTTTCGCTGTATTTTTTGTATTCGGCAGATTTCGTCGAAGTGGTGGTTTTGGTGGTTGTGGGCTTGGTGGTGGTTGTTTTCGACGATGAAGAGCAACTCTGTGCGTTTACTGCGGCGTATGCTATCATAAGTATCGCGGCAATTTTTACTAATGTTTTCATTGTAGTATCAGATTTTTTTATGGTAGTTTTCAAAAAAGTTGTTTATCAGGCTGTTGCCGTTGTATTCGGGTTGGGGGTCTGCTGTAGAGACGCGATTAATCGCGTCTCTACCATCATCGGCGGTGTCCTCGTCGTTATCGTCGTCGGTATTGAGATATGCGGCACGGTGAAGGGCTGCTTGTAGCGATATTAGCCTCATTCCCCAATAGTCTTTGAAATTGCCAACACATTGAATAAGAGCGGCTTTCATTGCTTCATCAGATCCTGAGCGGTAGTTTTCGGCAAAGTTTTTAAGGTCTTGGTAGATGTCGGCGGCACATTCCGAAATTTCAGCCTGTTCGTATTCGGCATAGTTGTCTTCGGAAGGGAAAATATTGATGTAGCCGTCAACAGAGCCGAGCCGTTGCGATGTCTTGTTTTTGATATATTCGTAGTCGTATTCCGAAAGAAAAACTTCTGCCTCACCGTCGGCGTAATCGTCAGTTTCGGGGAGCATTGTGGCTTTGAGATAGAGTAGGGGAAGGATTTTTTGCATTTTGGCTATGAAATCCTTGCGGGTAAATTTCTCTGATTTCTCCAAAAAACCGCAATATTCGTTGGCTACGGTAAGAAATTCGATTGTATTTTTGTCTAAAATATTTTCCATAATTAATTATTCTTCAAGACGATAGAGAGTTTTAGCCTCTTCGGCGTCGATGCTTTCGGCAAACGGACCAATTGCTAAGGTTTTAAAAGCGAGACTCTCACGAAGCACGTCGCTGAACTCTTTTTCCGTGCCTTCTGCCACACGTGCTGCCATTCGCTCAAATTGGTATGCGTGAGCGCGTTCGGTGATAATCACTTTTACAAGAAACCAAGCGCGGTTCTGGTTTGTGGCGCGGGGTGTGATGGTGTCGTTCACCATTTTGTAGAGTTTGAGGGCATCCTGAGCCTGGTTGTAGGTCTTAAATGGTCCGACGGCTATCGACTGTCCCGAGGCGGTGCATTTCCACAGAGCCTTTGAGAATGCCTTGATGCTTCCGTTTGATATTTTGGCAGAGTAGGGGCGCACGCCGTACTGCTTTTGGTGACTGTGCTTGTCTGTCTGATTGAATACCTTCACGTTGAACCAGAAGATTTCGTTGTTCTGAGCCGAAACGGATGTTGCAACGGCTATCAGTAGTGCGGTGAGTATTGAGGTTATGGTTTTCATAATGCGTTTTTATTTTTATAACATCGGTAAATGCTGCAATATTATATAAGGTGTGTTAAAAATCCATAATCATCGGACAAACCGGTGTCGTGGCAGACGGTAGATTTTCAGTTCTTTAGCAAATTCGTAGTTTTTGTAGTCCCTAACCACATAGCGGATGGTGTTGATGCCGTAAGCAAGAGCCACGTCGTAGGAGAGGGGAAAATCGCAGCCTGCCTCTCTGTCGGCTGCTGTGGGGCGTATAAAGTCGTTTTCGTCGATTTGCAGCATGCCGTTTACATACACTTTCACATTTATAGGTATGCCGAAACTGTTAAGACAGAGTGTTACGTTGATGGCGCTTTTGTCGGTGGCAGAAATAGAGTCGGTGGGAAAATAAAATTGCAGTTCGGTTCGCTCCACGTTTTGCATTTTCAATACACCAAAGTCCCACCCTTTGCCAAGAGAGTTGGTAGTGCCGGCGAGTAGTAGACCGTGGTCGCGAGTTTCCACCACCGATTTTGAATAGTCTTGACTTTTGCGTTTAAAATTAAATTCCCACATCTGATTGCCTCGAGAGTCGTATTTTACCATAAGGAAATTAGAAATGTCGCGCTTGTTGCTCTTAGAAAAACCGCTCATTACAAACGCACCGTCGTAGGTTTCAGTTACATCAGTGGCCTCTTCCCAATCTTCGTTGCCGTAGGTGCGCACCCAGATAGAGTCGCCGTTGTTGTCGAGTTTCATGATAATGGCATCGTAGTCGGTGATGGCGTAGGCTCGTGTAAAGCCTGCCACCACAATGTTGCTGTCGCGGGTGGCGATAACGGCTTGCCCCGAACACCAGTCGTTGAAGTCGAACCACTGCATCCATTTTTCCTCGCCCCATTTGTCTAACTTGATAACAATCATGTTTTTACGTCCGCCCTTGTCGCTGCCGATGTATCCTGTTACCACAAAGTCGCCGTCGTAGGTTTGGGCAATGCCGAGTGCGCGGTTTTCGTCGCCTTCCATAAACTGCTTTTCCCATAGTTTGTTGCCGTCGCGGTCTAATCTGAGCATATACCACGATGGTTTTCCTTCGTGGTTTGATGTGGTGTAGCCTGCAATGGCGTATCCGTGGTCTTTGGTTTCGATAATTTTGTAACCCTCCTCGTCGCCGGTGCCTCCGTAGAGTTTCTGCCAAATCACGTTGCCGAGGGTGTCGATTTTCATCACAAGGAGGTTGCTCTGCACTTCGCGTTTGCGTATGGCGTAACCTGTTATCACAATGCAACTATCGTAGGTTTGCACCATGCAGTTGGCAGCCGAAGTGGCATAATCAGCGTAAATTTTGCCCCATCTGCCTCTGCCGTCGGGATGCAGTTTCACTACATACATGTTGCGTTCTTGGAGTTTGGCGTATCCACCCACCACATAGTCGCCGTCGCGGGTTTCGATACAGGTGCTCGCCTCGTCCCAGCCGTCGCCGCCCAAGCCCTGCGCCCATTCCACGTTGTACTGTGCCGATGCTGTAGCCGCCGACATCAGTATGATTGTTAATAGTATCTTTATTTGTGCCGTCATTATAGATGGTTTTTTCGAGACAAATTTAAGAAATGACATTGAATTTTTAGACAAAGTTGCATATTTTTCTTATTTAGCGGTGTTTTTTTAACATTTATAAACTAAATACGTTTTTAATAACGTTAATACAAAGAGCGTACAAAACGCCTAAAATAACTATGAATTAAAATTGTTGATATGTTTATCGATTTGACACTCAGCCTATTAATCATTGCTATGGCAGTTGTTATGGCTGCCGACGTGCGCAAAAGCAATTTCTATGGTAATTCCATAGGCAAAAAAAAGTCCGGAGCAAAAAAATAATTGCTACCTTTGCCGCCGTATTATATAGTAGAAAAAATGGCAAATCTTCGGCACAAACTTACAAATCCTGTATTTGAGCAGATAGCGCAGGTAGCAGACACCTATAAATTAGAGACTTATGTGATTGGCGGATTCGTCCGCGACCTTATAATGGATATTCCATCTAAGGACATTGATTTTGTGGTGGCAGGTAGCGGAATTGACCTTGCGCAAAAAGTGGCAGACAAACTGCGCTGCAAAAATGTGCAGTATTACAAGAATTTTGGCACCGCTATGCTTCAATACAGAGGCACCGAACTCGAATTTGTGGGCGCAAGAAAAGAATCTTACGACCGAAACTCCCGCAAACCCATTGTTGAAAACGGAACTATTCACGACGACCAGTTGCGCCGCGACTTTACCATCAACGCTCTTGCCATATCGCTCAACCGCAGCAACTTTGGCGAACTTACCGATCCGTTTGATGGTCTCGGCGACATTAAGCGAGGCATTATCCGCACTCCGCTTGACCCTGACATAACATTTTCCGACGACCCTTTGCGTATGCTACGTGCCATTAGGTTTGCTTGTCGGCTGGGTTTTAATATTCAAGCCGAAACCGAAAATGCCATTGCCCGCAATGCAAAACGCATTGAAATTGTGTCGAAAGAGCGTATTATCGACGAACTCAACAAGATAATGGTTACCGCTAAGCCTTCGCGTGGGTTTATGTTGCTGATGAAAACCGGATTATTAGATCTGATTTTGCCTCAATTGGTTAAACTCAAAGGCGTGGAAATTAAAGAGGGTAGGGCTCACAAAGATAATTTTTTGCATACTCTGCAAGTGATTGACAATGTGGCTGCTATGAGCGACAATCTTTGGCTCCGTTGGGCGGCTCTTTTTCACGATATTGCTAAGCCTAACGTTAAAAAATTTGTAAACGGCACTTGGACTTTTCATAGCCACGAATTTCTTGGGGCAAAGATGATTCCGCAGATTTTCAAGCAGTTGAAATTGCCTCTTGACTCTAAAATGAAGTATGTGCAGAAACTTGTGGGAATGCATCACCGTGCTATTCCTATCTCAAACGATGATATTTCTGATTCGGCTGTTCGACGCCTTATGTACGATGCCGGTGACGACCTCGACGACCTGCTGATACTTTGCCGTGCCGACATAACTTCAAAAATAGAAGAAAAACGCATCAGATTTCTCAATAACTATAAGATTGTAAGTCAGAAGATTAAGGAGTTGGAACAGAAAGATTTCCGACGCAACTGGCAGCCTCCGATCGATGGCAACTACATTATGCAAACCTTTGACCTTACCCCTTGCAAAAGCGTGGGAATAATCAAAGACTGCATTAAGGATTCTATTCTCGACGGCGTAATTGAAAATTCGTTTGAGGCTGCATATCAACTTATGGTTGAAAAAGGCTCTGAACTTGGTTTAAAAGTAGTTAACCCGAATATTCCAAAACAGTGAAAACCCGTGCGCTGCTATCGGCTCTCTTGGTGATGTGTGTGCAAATTGTTGCGGCACAAAGTCTTACCTCGGTCTTAAAATCAGGACATTGGGTTAAGATAGCCGTCAATGCCGATGGAGTGTATAAAATTTCTTACTCACAACTTGCTGAATGGGGATTTTCAAATCCAAATAAAGTTCGCGTTTTTGGCAATGATTTTGGAATGTTGCCGTTTATCAATAGCGCAGAACGCCCCGACGACATTGTGGAAAACAAGGTTATGTATGGCGACGATGCTCTATATTTTTATGCAAAATCAAAGGATATTTGGAATTACAACGAGGTAGATGGGATGTTTCTCCCCAAAACTCACCTTTTCGACAACCGTGCTTACTACTTTTTATCAGACGTTTCAACCGATTTCAACAACCGTATTACAAAGCAGACAGCCGCTCCAACGCCGCAAAGCGTTGTTACTCAAGGAGATTTTTATGCCATTCACGAAAACAACGATGTAAATCTTCAAATGTCGGGGCGCAATTGGTACGGCGAAAATTTTTATTATGCCACTCAGCAAGACTTTCAAATAGAACTTCCTGCACCTGCCATAGTCGCCGATGCTAAGGCAAAAGTCTCAGTGATAGCACGTTCGGCGTTAGACAATAGTTTTGATGTTTCCTTTAATGGCGGTTCGGCAAAAACGTTGGTAACAAAATCGGTTTCAGGTTTAAGTATTTATGCAGATACCAAAACGCAAATTATTGATTTTAAATCTGTTAATGGTAATCTGCAAAATGTTTCAATCACCTTCAATAAGTCAACCCCATCAGCCGAAGGATATTTAGATTATATAATTATTAATGCTCGTGGCAAACTTGATTATAGTAGTAAACAATTAATATTTAGAGATATACAATCGCACAATTTATATAATGCGGTAGAATTTCAGGTTTCGGGCGTAAATAATAATTGCATCGTTTGGGACGTTACCAATAGCCTTGCACCCGTTGAGCCGGTGGTTTCTATCGAAAATTCTACTGCAAAGTTCTCTGTTAATACCCAACCTTTGGGCGAATATGTAGTGTTTTCAAAAGATAACGCTTACACTCCCGAGTTTGTGGAAAACGTTGCAAATCAGAACCTTCACGCTAAGTCGTCAACGCAGATGATAATTATTACACCTGCCGAATTTAAAACTTGGGCTGATAGAATTGCCGATGTACATAAGAGCGAAATGTCGGTGAGTGTAACTCCTATCAATCAGATTTACAATGAGTTTTCGTGTGGAGCAAAGGATGTTTCCGCTATTCGAGACTATTTGCGCCACGTGTACAAATATGCCAAAGGTGATTCCCTGCGCTACGTACTGCTTTTTGGCGACGGCACAGTAGATAATTTCACCGTTTCTAATGGCAACACCAATTTTATTCCCACCTATCAATGCCCTCAATCGTTAGACGAAGATGATATAATTTCCTTTATGTCAGACGATTATTTTGTGCTTTTAGATGACGACGAGGGTGAATACACAGGACTTCCTGATGTGGCTGTGGGGCGTATTCCAGTGAAAAGTGCAACGGAGGCAGAAACCGCCGCAAACAAAATAGAGTTGTACTCACGTAATTTTTTCAATGGTTGGGAAAAAAACATCGCCTTCATTGCCGACGACGAAAACCTTAACATACATGCCTCGCAGGCCGACCAGATTGCCGTTTTTACCGAAACCAACTATCCAGATTACGACATAGCCAAAATCTATATCGACGCTTATCCCCGTCAGCAGACCGTCGGCGGCAACCTTTATCCGCAGGCTCGTGAGGATATTCTCAAGCAGTTTAACCTTGGAGCAAAGATTATCAACTTTACGGGTCACGGCGGCATCAACTACCTCACCGACGAGCGTATCCTCACCAATAACGACATCGACAACCTCAAAAATATCGACAATCTGCCTGTGTTTATCACCTCGTCGTGCGATGTGGGACGTTTCGACCATTACACACGTGTTTCTGATGCGGGTATGGACAGTCCTGCCGAACGTGCCCTTCACAATCCCAAGGGCGGTGCTATTGCTATGATTGCTGCTGCACGTCACGCTTATGCCGAACCGAATTTCAACCTTAACAAAAACATTTTCAACTATATACTGCGTTCACAAAACTCCAACCGTATTATGCGTCTTGGTGATGTGGTGATGCTTGCCAAACGTCAGACCGACGATATCAACATGCGCTGCTTTATGCTTTTGGGCGATCCGGCGTTGGTTTTGCACAATCCTGATTATTCTGTTAAAATATTAAAAATCAATGGAATAGACGCTGCTACTTATACCGATACTATAAAAGCATTATCTACTTGTAAAATCGAATGTGCTGTAACTCAACCGGATGGCACAATTGTTAACGGATTTAACGGAACGGCTCATACGGTGTTTTATGACAAGCAGAGCAAACGTAAGACCTTGAACAACAGTGGGAGCGGAGTTTTTGAATTTTCTGACTACGACAAAAAGATTTTTGACGGATATTCCACTGTGAAGAACGGTCGGTTCAAAGCCGAGTTTGTTGTTCCGAAAGATATTGATTATAAAGTAGATAGTTCAAAAGTGAGTCTGTTTGCACGCAGCGGAGGCAAGTCGGCATCGGGCGTAGACAAAAACCTTCTCACAGGCTCAGCCGACAAAAATGCGCCGCAAGACAACGAGGGTCCCAAGGTGGAACTTTTCTTAAATTCTAAGGATTTTGTTGATGGCGGAAATGTGGGCGAGTCTCCTCTTGTAATTGCCATGTTGTCAGATACTTCGGGAATAAATATCACATCTGAGGGCAATGGTCACGATATTTCGCTAACAATCGACGGCGAGCAACCCATTTCGCTTAATAGTTTTTACAAATCCGATACCGACAATTTTCGCCGCGGAACGGTTAAGTATCAAATTGAGGGTCTTTCTGATGGTTTACACACCATAAAACTCAAAGCCTATGATAGTTACAACAATGTTTCGCAAGCCGAAATATCGTTCACTGTGGTTAAAGCCGATGGTTTTAAAATTACCCGTCTGCTCAATTATCCCAACCCCTTTACCGACCATACCGATTTTTATTTTCAGCAAAACGCACCTTCAGATGTGTTTGAATACGAAATTACAGTGTTTAGCATTTCGGGTAAGCAGGTAAAAACTCTCACAGGCACGCTCTCTTATAGCGGAAATCTCAGTCAGCCAATACCTTGGGACGGTCTTGATGATTTTGGCAGCAAAATTGCACGAGGAACATATATCTATCGTTTGCGAATTCGTGACCTTCATGGGCGAAAAGCAACAGCCTACGAAAAACTACTTTATTTAAAATAATTGTATATTTGCACCGTTAAATAAAACGAGAAAATTTTGAAAATACAAATGAATACGACTAACTTAAAATTTAAATCCGCAATAGCCGCTGCGCTGTTGGCCTTACCGACTATTGTAAACGCACAAATACAACCTACTCAAGACGTTATCGGAAGAGAATCGTCTAACAACATTATCTCTACAGTGGCATCGTTTCTGCTTATAGCCCCCGACTCTCGTGCCGGCGCAATGGGCGATGCGGGTGTGGCTACCTCGCCCGATATCAACTCGCAACATTGGAACGCTGCCAAATATGTTTTTGCCGAAGACCGTATGGGAGTGTCGCTCTCGTATATGCCTTGGCTCAAAAACTATGTAGACGATATGAATATCTGCTACTTAGCAGGATTCAACAAAATTAAAAACAATCAGGCAATTGGCTATTCGCTTACATATTTCTCGCTTGGAGATATGACCTTTACCGACATCAATGGTTCGGTGATTAAGCAATTCACTCCCAAAGAGTTTGCCATCGACGGTTCATATTCGTTGAAACTTGCCGACGACCTTTCTGCTTCGCTCACAATGCGTTACATATATAGCAACCTTACCGGCGGCGCCACTGTAAACAATTCGGAAGAAACCCATGCCGGACACTCTGTTGCTGGCGACATTGCCGTTTATTACAACAAAGCATTTGAGGGTTCTAAATATACTCACATTTTAGGTTTGGGCGCAAATATCAGCAACATAGGCACTAAGATGAGTTACACCAAAAACAACTCAAACTTTATTCCCACCAATATGAAACTTGGTGCGGCTTACACATTGGAACTC
>JAGCYI010000031.1 GCA_017960885.1 Bacteroidales bacterium | reverse complement strand
TAGAGCGCACAGCAATGCTCCGCTACGGCGTTACCGACATCCGTATGTTTTTTGAAAACGATATGAAATTCCTTTCACGATTCAAACATTAGTAATTAACAATGGACAATTGACAGTTGACAGTTGCACTAAGGCATTGTCGATTGTCAATTGTCAATTTTCAATTTAATACAATGAGTTTTATAGACGATTTGAAATGGCGCGGTATGATACACGATATGATGCCGGGCACCGAAGAACAACTTGCAAAAGAGATGACAACGGCTTACGTGGGCATCGACCCCACTGCCGATTCGCTTCATATAGGCCACTTGGTTTCGATAATGATTTTGAAACATTTCCAAATGGCAGGACACAAGCCTATCGCCCTCGTAGGAGGCGCAACAGGTATGGTGGGCGACCCCTCGGGAAAATCGGCAGAGCGTAACCTCTTAGACGAGAAAACCCTCAATCACAATAAAGCGTGCATCAAGGCGCAGTTGTCGAAATTTTTGGATTTTGACTCCGACGCTATCAACGCTGCCGAACTTGTGGACAACTACGATTGGATGAAAGATTTTTCGTTTATCTCCTTTATCCGCGACATCGGCAAGCACATCACCGTTAATTATATGATGGCTAAGGATAGCGTTAAAAAGCGTTTTGCATCCGACAGCCGCGAAGGTATGTCGTTTACTGAGTTCTCATACCAATTGATGCAGGGCTACGATTTCTACTATCTTCGCAAGCACAAAAACTGTAAACTTCAAATGGGTGGCGCCGATCAGTGGGGCAACATTACCACCGGCGTGGAACTTATCCGCCGTATCGATGGTATTGAGGCTGAGGCATTCGGTCTTACCTGTCCCCTTATCAAGAAAGCCGACGGCACTAAGTTTGGCAAAACCGAGAAAGGTAATGTTTGGCTCGACCCCAAACTTACTTCGCCCTACGAGTTTTATCAGTTTTGGATCAATACATCCGACGAAGATGCCGAGCGTTACATCAAGATTTACACCCTTTTATCTAAGGAAGAAATCGAGAGCCTGATAGAAGAACATCGCACCGATCCGGGTCGTCGTCTGTTGCAGAGCGAACTTGCTAAACGTATCACCATTATGGTTCACGGCGAAAACGCTTACAACACAGCCATCGCCGCCACACAGATTCTTTTTGGCAAAGGTACTAAGGAGCAACTCTTGAAGTTGGATGAAAAATCCTTCTTAGAGATATTCAACGGCGTACCTCAGTTCAAAATTTCAAAGGATGAACTTGCAGCCGGCATTGGTGTTCTCGACCTTTTGGCAGAAAAATCGCAAGTATTTGCCTCCAAAGGCGAAGCCCGTCGCGCTATCACCAAAGAAAACTCGCTGAGCATCAACCAAGAAAAGGTGTCAGATCCTGAAACCAAAATCGATACCACTTACCTTTTAGACGAAAAATACATTCTCGTTCGCAAGGGTAAAAAGAATTGGTTTGTGCTTACGGTGGAATAGAAATAATTACATAAGCATACTAAATCCTGCCGTTGGAGTGCCAGCGGCAGGATTTTTTGTATAGATGTTTGTCTTGCTCTTGCTTGAAACGGTAATAGTTTATGGTTGTGCCGCAAAAGATAGTGGGCTATATGTGGAGAGAGAAGCAATTTCTATTTTTTGAATAAATCGGCATGAGTGCCTGTATTAACGAATAATAAAATCAATTCTTTATCATTTTGTTGCCAACATAATAACCAATCAGGACGTATATGACATTCCCATTCGCCTTTACGGTCGCCTTTTAGTTTATGCGGGTGATAATAATCAGGCAATTTACCGTTTTCTTGTAAAATATTGATAACATTTTCAAGCAAAGAAATATCCAAACCGCGTTTTACACATGCTTTCACATCCTTTGAAAACCGTTTGGTGTACTGAACTTCATACATTTTCTCCGAGAATTTGTTTGAACATATCTTTTGCATTAGAGGCTTTATAAACACGTCCGTGTTCAATATCGTCCATAGCCTCTTTGTAGGCAGGCGTTTCTCTAATGTCAAATTCGTTCTCCACTTTGGCAAAATGCACATTATAAACACCTTTTAGTTGCATTAAAAGGTATTTTATATTATCTATAATGCTTTCATTGTCAGCACTTAATGTTATTTGGACAGCATTCATAATGATTGAACTTTGTTTGTTTTCTGCAAAAATAATTTTTTTTTCTCTTTTTTGCAAATAATCTTCTTTTTTATCATCTGCCGCTTATGATATTAATTATCGTAACACTTGAAAACGTGTAAAAAAAATATTTGCATAACTCTTGAAAACGTGAAAATATGGTTTGTAAATACGACAAACCTCGTATATGAAACTTCTATTGTTTTTTAATTTATTATTGATATTTTTGCTCTATATTCTTTGATTTAAATAGTTTTATGATGCAAGCGTTTTATCAAAACAACTACCCCGAGGCGGGATGCGATGAGGCGGGACGTGGATGTCTTGCTGGTCCTGTGTTTGCCGCCGCGGTGGTGTTTCCGAGCGGTTACTTCAACCCTAAGATCAACGATAGCAAGCAGTTGTCGGAAAAGAAACGTCTTTTGCTGCGTGATGAGATTATCCGCGATGCCGCCACCTATTGTGTTGCCTCGTGCGACAATCAAGAGATAGACCGTATCAACATTCTCAATGCCTCTATTCGCGCTATGCACCGTGCTTTGGACGGATTGAGCATGGTTCCCGCTTTTATTATCATCGACGGTAACAAATTTAAGCCATATAAGACAATTCCTTATAAAACAGTAGTTAAAGGCGACTCACTTTATCTATCGATTGCAGCCGCCTCTATACTTGCCAAAACCTATCGCGATGAATGGATAACCCGCGCCGCCGAGCAATATCCCGAATACAACTGGGCTAAGAACAAGGCCTATCCAACTAAGGACCACCTTGAGGCAATCCAAAAATACGGCGTTACACCGCTCCATAGGATGACCTACGAGCCGTGTATGCCGAAGTTGCTGTAAAATAAGTTGTGGTAAAAAATAGAAATTCTTAGTCTTTGTAATATTCGTTGTCCCACACTGGCTT
Source organism: Bacteroidales bacterium (assembly GCA_017960885.1). GTDB lineage: Bacteria > Bacteroidota > Bacteroidia > Bacteroidales > UBA3824 > UBA3824. Next base: position 12,253 of record JAGCYI010000031.1, on the reverse strand, counting down.
GGCGTTGTTTCTGCCGCCAAACGATATGTTTAATCCGCTTGAAATACTAAATGTGTCGTATGTAAGGTTTGTTGACCCAATGTTCCATGAGTTAACACTGCCGATTTTTGAAAACTGTGCTTTGAAACACCATTTGAAGTGTTCTGAACCTACACGAAAAATGAACTGAGGTTCTATCAAAAGGTTTTTTTCTGTGTAATTTTCATTGAAGGTTAGTTGTTCGCTGCCTTGTTGGTCGTACTTATATTCGTTATAGTTTATGTCGGGTATGTACGAACCTACCTTAATACCTAATCCTAAATCAACATGAGGCCATTTCCAGCCTATATTAATTTGTCCGAATGGTACTGCGAAATTGCCGTCGTATTTATACTTGGAACTAATTGAAGAATTATCTTCAATGTCAGACTCACCATTGACATATCCAGCATTATAACCTAAATATCCTTCTAATACTCCATGATTGCCAATTGTTTTGTATGCTCCTCCTGCCACTTGACCGCAGAACATGTGATCAGATATGTTAAAATGCGCTTGTCCTGCCAAACAATTGGTTAAGCCGTAAGTGTAAGTGCCATTGAGGGCCATATCAGAGTTTGATACGCTTCCTGCTACGTCGATTCTTGTATCGCCTGCGTGGTCGATAAGTGGAATGTCCACTGCCTGCGGGTGGTAAATGCTGCACGAAGATAAGGTGACAGCTACCAATGTGATGATTAGGTGTCTTTTTGCCATAATAATAATGTTTTAATTGCTTAATTATGACACACAAAACTCTCTTTACCCTAAATAAAGAAAAGGCGCAAAACAAAAATTGTTTTACGCCTTTTTATGAAAGAATGACTATGAATTTAGAATGTGTATACTACGCTGAATGTGAGCGAACGGAGAGTGAGGTCGCAATTCCATGTGTTATTGATGTCTTTGTTTTTTTCGTTGTTTGCGTCCTTTTCAACGTTGTGTTTGTAAGAGAGGCTGCCGAATGTAACTCCTGCGCTCCAATTAGGTGTAAACTTGTAGTTGAGAACGGGAATTATGCGTGCGCCTAATTCAGATACTTTTCTCTGGTCGTTGTCGTTGTCCTTGTCTTTACCAAAGCCCAAGATAGCCTCTGCTTTTGCACCTAAGCTGATTTTGTCGTTTGTTACAAAGTCGAAACGGAAATAAGGGTTGATGTAGACCCTGTTTTCAGCGTACCAAACTTTCTTGTCGTTGGCGTTTTTTCTTTTCCAGTGACTGTAGGTGATGTCAGCTCCGAAAGCCATATTTTCGGCAAAGTAATAACCAACTTCTGCACCAAGGGAAAATTCATTTTCAGGATCTTTGTCTTGTGTTACGGTAGCACCTGCTATTTCATCTTCAGATTTGCCTGACTGGCTTTCCATTGAAACGGATCCAGTGAGATAGAGCTGTGCGTTAGCTGTAGTAGATGCGGCGGCCAATACAGCCACCAGTGCGATTGTTTTGAATACTTTTTTCATTGTGTAAATATAAAATATAATTGTTAGTGTTTTCTTGGAGTATCGATATTATAGTGTAATCCAATGCTTTCTCTTCTGCGGCGAGCCATTTTAATTACGAGCCATGCCGTGTTGATGGCGTTGCGCAGTTCGCATAGCGGAACGGTGATTTTGGAGCGTTTGTAGAGTTCCTCGGTTTCGTTGTAGAGAATGTACAAACGGTCGAGGGCGCGTTTCATACGGAGGTTTGAACGTACAATGCCAACGTAGTAGGTCATAATCTGCTGCAACTCTTTGAACGACTGTGTGATGAGGATGTTCTCCTCGTTGTTTACAGTGCCTTCGTCGTTCCAGTCGGGAATGTCCTCACGGATAGATAGCTTGTCGATGTAGTCTTTAGAGTCCATAGCCGAGCGGTGAGCGAACACGAGAGCCTCCAAAAGCGAGTTGGAAGCAAGACGGTTGGCGCCGTGCAGACCTGTGCAGGATGTTTCGCCGCCAGCGTAGAGGTGCTTGATAGTGGTGCGGCCTACAGTGTCAACGCGGATGCCACCGCAGAGGTAGTGCGCTGCAGGTACTACGGGTATGGGTTCTTTGGTGATGTCGATACCTATCGAGAGGCATTTCTCGTAGATGTTGGGGAAATGCTTTTTAAGTTCTTCGTGGTCGGTGACTGTGGCGTCGAGATATACAAACTCGTCGCCGCGTACCTTCATCTCGTTGTCGATGGCACGTGCTACGATGTCGCGGGGAGCAAGGCAGCCACGCTCGTCGTATTTCTCCATAAAGGTTTTGCCGTCTTTGGTCTTGAGTATAGCTCCGAAACCGCGCATTGCCTCGGTGATGAGGAACGACGGACGCTCGCCCGGATGGTAGAGCGATGTGGGGTGGAACTGTACAAACTCCATATTGTCGATAACGCCTTTGGCGCGGTAGACCATGGCGATGCCGTCGCCTGTGGCAATGGGAGGATTGGTGGTTACCTGATAGATGTTGCCAATGCCGCCGGTGGCGAGATATGTGATTTTGGAGAGGATTTTTTCCACCTTGCCGGTCTTGGTGTTGAGGGCGTAGATGCCGTAGCACTCAATATTGTCGTCGTATCGTGTAACGGTCTGACCAAGGTAGTGCTGAGTGATAAGTTCCACAGCGTAGAAATGGTCCACCATTGTGATATTCTTGTTCTTTTTGGCGGCTTCCACGAGTGCGCGTTCCACCTCGAAACCAGTGTTGTCTTTGTGGTGAAGGATACGGAAGTCGCTGTGTCCGCCCTCTTTGTGCAGGTCGAACGAGCCGTCGGGACGTTTGTCGAAGTCGATACCCCATTCCACCAATTCCTTGATGCGGTCGGGAGCCTCTTCCACAACGATTTTTACCACGCTCTCTTTTGAGAGAAAGTCGCCTGCCACCATTGTGTCGTGTATGTGTTTTTCAAAACTGTCGGTGCTGTCGGTGACTGCCGCAATTCCGCCTTGGGCGTAATTGGTGTTGGCGTCGGTTACGGATGCTTTGGTAACTATCAGCACTTTGCCATACTGTGCGGCTCTGAGTGCGAAACATAGTCCCGCTACTCCGCTGCCTACTACGAGGAAGTCTGTTGTCCTATCCATAAACTAATACTTTAATTATATTCGTATAATATGTTTATTGTCAATAAAATCTCGTCAAGTCGAAATTTTTAATTCCTATTAAAAAATAGGCGTTGTTTTCGCCTTGATTTCGGAGTCCAAAGGTAACAAAAGGTTTCAACAAATAACCTTCGGAATCAAAATTAAATTTCATGTTGTATTCCACTGTGAGGTTCAAGTCGTTAATAGTCAGTGATTTGCCTTGCAGCATCGCCTGTCCGTAATCGTCGCTGCGTCGGGTGTAGGGTACTAATATGTTGCCTCCGTACGATATAGTGTCGGTGTCGATTCCTGTTTTAACGATGTCAACGGTGAAGTCTACCAGAAATTTTTGGTTTTTGGTCTGGTAACGAAGATTTACCAATCCCTCTTTGAGATTTGCACCGTAGGGATGCGCCAACGGCTGCGAACACATTGAGTAAGAACTTATTGCGTTGTCGTGCGAATACATAAAGGGTCTTATGTAGTTGGCTTCGGCAAGGTATTGCAGACGGTTGAAAAGTTCGCCACGTGTGCCTGCCTGCAATGCAAATTTCTTCGCCCACCAGTCGCTGCCGCCTTTGAGGAAAGAGGAGTTGTATTCGTCTAACATCATCTGACCGTAGAGAATATTCTTTTTGTAGTAGCGAACCTTGCCAAACACGCCCATCAGCACATTGTCGGGCGAACCGAGAGCATATTCTACCGGGCGGAAAAAGAGCACAGGGTTGAGGTAGTGAAGGTCGATAAAACGGCTGTTGCCCAAAGAATCGCGCCGCACGATGTTTACCGCCTCAAATCCTCCTATATTGAGAAAGCTTGTGATGTTCCAACTAAATGCGTGATATACAAGGTATTTTGTGCGTGCGCTGCCCGATTCTGTATCGAGGCTTTTGGCAGTGTTTACCGAAAATATGTATCTGAATCCGCCCTCGCCTGCAATAATGTCGAAATAGTACATTCCGCTGTTGTTTCTGCCCAACAGCAACGAGCGGTAGCCGTCGCCAATAGCCTTGCGACCTTTACCCACGGATATTTTCAGATAGTCTGCTATATGGTAAGTGAGGTCAAAGTCGTGATATAGAGAGAAATATCTATCGCCGTTTTTCTTAAAATGTCCTCCTGCCGGAATATATCCGATACTGTCGGCAAGTGCGGCAAAATAATCCATATAGCGCGAAATGCCTCCGTAGATTTTGTAACTTACTGTAAGTTTGGATAATAAATCAGCCTTGACCTCCATGCCGGCATTTGCGGAATAGAGCGGATGCAAATCGCTGTCTCCTGCGCCTGCCGCAAGGTTAAAAAGTGGATAAAGACTAACCTGATAGCCTTGTGCATCACTTTTTGCGGTGTCTTGGTAGGGATAAAGTGCCGAATGAAAAGATTTTTGGGTGAGAAGGTCGTAGCGATAGCCGTCTTGGGCATAGAGAAGTGCCGCAGAACATACTAAGAGCCATATCGAGATTAATCTTTTCATTGTTTGAGTTTTTTGCGTCGACGGTTGATTATTATCTGCGGAATGTGGAACGCTACCATCAGCACAAGCAGCATAATTAATCCTAAACGGTTGATATAAGTCTGTTTGGATATCAAATATACTCCTGTTGCGAATACTATGTTAAACACGTTGAGCACAAAGTCGGCTTTTCCGTGCGATAATCCTAATTCTAATAGCTTGTAGTGGATATGAATGTTGTCTGGCGAAAAAATAGGACGTTTTAGCACAATGCGCAGAAACATTACCCTGATAACGTCGAACGCCGGCACAGCCATAATAGCAAAAGCCACTGCAGGAGCTCCACGAACTATGCACTGGGCAGTAGTAGTGTTGTTTCCTTCAACGAACTTGATAGCAAAGAACACGCAAACAAGACCAACAAGTTGCGCACCGGTGTCGCCCATAAAAATTTTGTTTTTGTGCGAAAAGAGGTTGTAACGCAAAAAACCGACGACTGCGCCCACAAAACTTGCCACAGCAATGCACATGGCTAAGTCGTCCTCGATCCAAAACCACACTCCGAACATCACCGCCGCGCTTATGCTGAGCGATCCGGCAAGACCGTCGATACCGTCTATCAGGTTGAAAGCGTTGATGATAGCCACCACCACAAATATCGAAAGCACAATGCTCACAGCGTATGGGATATCTTGAATGTTGAACAAGCCTTGCAAACTTGTAATTCGGATGTCGCCTGCAGCGCAAAGCACCAAAGCCGCGGCTGTTTGTCCTGCGAGTTTTGTAAGGGGTGCGATTATCATAATATCATCCTTAATGCCTGTGAAAAAGAGAATTACGCACGAGGCGGCAAGATACGGGATAAAACTTCCGCTGTTGCCGGCAAAAATGCAGACTGTAGTGAGGAAGGCTCCAAAAATGGCGCATCCTCCCAACGTAGGAACATTCCCGTGGTGGATATGGCGGTCGTGAGGCTTTTCGCACAGTTTTTTGCTTTTGGCCACCCTTACTATAGAAGGAATGGTCAAAAGACTAACAACCAATGATATAATCAGGCTTCCGCCTATCTTTAGATAATCCATTTACATTTGCTCTTTTAACTGCAAATGTACAACAATTGTGCTTTATACTACAAAAAATGTTTTATTTCTTAATGATAAGTTCAATTTAAGGCACTATTGGATTAACTTAGAACCCGTACTTTTACAAAGCGATAAAAAAACCCGCGATGTATCTTGTAATCGGCTCTACTACCATATTAGGCGCACATACGATCTGCACTTTGCTTCAAAAAGGGCTTCCCGTCCGTGCCGTTAAATCCGACAGAAGCGATATGAATCGTTTCCGCAAGATTATGGGATATTATTTTTCAGATTCCGACAATCTTTTTGACGAAATAGAGTGGGTGGAAGCTGATCCGTTTGACAGAGAGTCCACAGCAGAGTTGTTGCAAGGTGTTGATGTGGTTTTTAACTGCGCTACTCCCGCCTTTTTTGGTCTTCAAAAAGACGACAACATTATTGAAGGCATTGTTCACAGCACAGCGATACTTGTTGACGAGGCACGTCTTGCAGGTGTTAAATATTTTTGTCATGTGAGCAACCTTCTGGCACTTGGCGACGAACCTGAACTGAAAGAGATTTCAGAAACCTCGCCCCGAGACCCCAAAGGCAATTACACTGACTATTCAAAGGCTTCGTTCTTGAGCGAGATGGAAGTTTGGAGGGCGTTTGAGGAGGGCTTACAAGGGTCGGTTCTCAACGCTGGTTTTGTGATTGGACCTGGCGATTGGAAAAAAGATAGTAGTGCTATTTTTGCTCGCATTAACAGGGGTTTGAAATTTTACGCACAAGGCGTTACGGGATTTATCGGTGTGAGGGATTTGGTTCGCTGTATGCTTTCTCTCACTAAGCAAAAGATTGTAAATGAACGTTTTATAGCGGTTTCTCAGTGTATGAGTTTTGCCGAGTTGCTATTTTTGATTGCCGACACTTTGGGCGTTAACCGTCCGAGGTTTAATGTTTGTAAGTTTATGTTTTTTTTCTTAAAACTCTGGTATAGAATTAAATATCTGTTTTCAAAACGTAATCCCCGACTCAACGACGATTTCATTAGCCTTATCACCGATTTTAAATTATACAACAGCGAGAAGAGCCTCAATTTGCTAATAGCTGGATATCAGCCTATGGAGCAGGTGATAAAAGAAATATGCAAACTCTACAGAGAGGACAATAGCGAAAAGTAAATTTTTTTGTATATTTACGCCGTTATTTTTATTCAAAAATCTACGTAATGGATATCAGAGCAATCAACAACATTTCTGAAAAGGAAAAAGAGTTTGAGCGCAAGCTCCGTCCGCTTACTTTCGACGATTTCAACGGTCAGAAAAAGCTCCGTGAAAACCTCGAGGTGTTTGTAAAGGCGGCTAAGATGCGCGGCGAGGCACTCGACCATGTGCTTTTTCACGGCCCTCCCGGTCTGGGCAAGACCACACTTTCAAATATCATAGCCAACGAGTTAGGCGTGGGAATGAAAACCACATCTGGACCAGTGCTCGACAAACCCGGCGACCTTGCGGGTTTGCTTACCAATCTCGACAGCCGCGACGTGCTCTTTATCGACGAGATTCACCGCCTTAGTCCTGTGGTGGAGGAATACCTCTATTCTGCAATGGAGGACTACAAGATTGATATTGTGATAGATAAAGGTCCTGCGGCACGTTCGGTGCAGCTTACCCTCAACCCCTTTACACTTGTAGGCGCCACCACCCGTGCGGGTTTGCTTACTGCTCCGCTGAGGGCTCGTTTTGGTATCAACCTTTTGCTCGAATATTATGATATTGAGGTGCTTACACGTATTGTAATGCGTGCCGCCAAGATATTGAATGTGGAAATTGACCAGCCTGCCGCCGGAGAGATTGCTTCGCGTAGCCGTGGCACTCCGCGTATTGCCAATTCGCTGCTGCGCCGTGTGAGGGATTTTGCTCAGGTTAAGGGCAACGGTCTGATTGATTTGGAGATAACCAAATACGCTTTGGACAACCTCAACATAGATTCGCTCGGACTCGACGAGATGGACAACAAGATACTCTGCACCATTATCGACAAGTTTCAGGGCGGTCCCGTGGGACTCAACACCATTGCCACGGCGGTGGGCGAAGACAGCGGCACTATCGAGGAGGTGTACGAGCCTTACCTCATTATGGAAGGACTTTTGAAACGCACTCCGCGCGGACGAGAAGTTACTCCCTTTGCCTACAAGCATCTTGGTAAAAACCTTACAACATTTAACGATGATGATGTGCAACTTGCGCTATTTTAGTATTTTATTGTTGCTGTATATTGCTGCTTGCGCCCCTGTGCCTGTGCCCATCAACCATTACAACAACAATGCAATGGAGTTTGCCGACAGTCTTAACCACTACACCAACCGTTTCAGTGGTTCGGAGAGCATATCTGCAGCCAAGGATTATATTTGCCGCAATATGCGTGGCACAGCCGACACCGTTGAGGTTCAGAGCCATAACGTGCGCCTTGATGACACAACCGAAGTTGTGCTTAATAATATAATGTGTAGGTTTTATCCCGAATACGAAAAACGTGTGCTTGTTTATAGCCATTACGACCAAGATCCTTATTCCGGCGACTCTGCCGACTGTGCTTCTGGAACTGCGCTTCTGATGTCTCTTTCTCGCTATATAGCCGACAATGACCCTGGCGTAGGAGTCGACATTGTATTTTTCGACGGACGTTTCGCCTGTTTGGGTGATACCACTGTAAATCAGTTACTTCGCTTTTGTCAAGGTTCGCAGGCGTGGGCTGAGTACAACAAGGATAAAGTTTCTGTTTATCAATACGGTATAAGCGTTGTCAATCCTGCGCACAAAGATGCTTATTTTGTGATAGACGGAAATTCCAATCATTTTGCCTCGCGACATTTTTATTTTGCACGAAGCACAGCGTCGCTATTCGGGGCTGAAAATATGTTTCCAGAGGTAATAGCACCGCCTTATTATGGTGATAACACTATTGTGAGCACGATTTCGGGCGTCAGGTCGTTTTGTCTGGCAGGACAAGCTCTCCACGAGGGATATAACCAAGAAATTAAAAATGACAACATCCAATGCCTTGATAATCAGCGTTTTAAAATTATTGCAAAAATAATTATTGAAACTTTATATACAAGTCATTAAAATTTTTATTACATTTGTGGCTCGGATACTATCGGTATTTTCCGATGTAGAGAAAAATTGTAGAACAAATAGCAAAGCAGCGCAAATGGAACTCGTTGACAATAAACTATCTGTAGAAGCCACCGATGATACTCCGTCGATAATCATAGACGGAAATAAGAGGTTTGTAAGGTTCGAAGGGCCGTCTTTCCCAGAAAATGCGGTTGAATTCTATACGCCTTATATAGACACACTTTTGTCTGTAATCCCCACTTGGAAGGGCGAGATAAAAATGGAGTTTGAGTTTTCGATACTGTCTTCAGCATCGAACAAGGTGGTTTATGAACTTTTAGTGCGGTTAGAGAACCTACACGCCGCCGGAGCCGACATCCATATCGATTGGATTTACGAAACCTACGACGAGGATATGTTCGACGAGGGTTCGGGTTACAAAGAGTGTCTTAAGATACCAATCGAGCTGATAGAGCGTCCTAGCGAATAATTTCACGGCCCCGTAGTTTAGCTGAATAGAACGTAGGATTCCGGTTCCTGAGGTCGTGGGTTTGAATCCCGCCGGGGTCACAAAAATATAAAAGCACTGCAAATTGTTGCAGTGCTTTTTTTGTGCTTGTGTTAATTATTTCTTTATTACTCTAAAATTAAATATCTGATATCCCATAAGTCCGTTTCCGTCGATGGCTTCAACAATGCCTATAAACTCGGTATTGACATCAGATGCGGCAAAGGGAATTTCTGCAATGCCGTTTGCATCTGTAACCACTTCGGGTTGCCATTGAAGAAGGGTTCGTGGGTCGGGTATTGGCGATGCAAGGTAGGCGGAGTCAGGCTGATAGAACTCCCGCTTAGGATAGTAGCCCTGCGCCTTGCCAATGCCATTTTTTTCGAGTACTTCTTCTTCGGAATATTGCGGACCGGGATACACAAATCCACGTCTGGGTTCGCCCTCTGGAAGCCAAAATATAAAATCAGAACGTTCGGTTCTACTGGCTCTCGTCGGTTTAAATGTGCTTGATTTGTATTTTTCGAGCGCCAGCGGCGGCTGACCGTTATGGTCGGGTACTATGCAAGATTCCTTAATTATGATTAGTTGATATGTTTCGCCACGTTTTGGTATGCGTCGGGTTCCATGATAATTATCCAGCTGCGGACTCCATTTCGGATGGTGTGAATATCCTTGGTAATCATTTAGATACGGCATCACGGTGTCGCAGTCGCAAACCCACTCGCCGCTGTTCAATACTGCCAGACTATCGAGAAAGCCTTGCTCTTTGTCGCGATATATCGTTCCTCGCTTGTCTTTTACAACCACCTCTTTCAAAAGAATGGCATTTTCATCGAACTTGATTCTACTTGAATTGTAGGTTTGAATAAACTGATTATTAATGATATAGTGTAGATTATTTCGCCTATATTCATTAATGGTGTCAAACATATTTACGATAGAAAGATTTGCCTTGTATTTATCTATCAACAAGTCGCTTAGATAGATATTACCAGGAATACGTTGCATAACCAGTGGGTCAATTGTGAATCTACCAGAAGAATCTGTCAATAAAACAAAAGAGGTATCTACTTGGGGTGCGTAAGTATTGATAACTTGGGTTTTCAAACTAACTTCACGTTGAGTTGTCAGTTTTCCTTCTATGCCGTCGGATAGTAGATAAAAGTCTGGCTGTGTATCTTTATCCCAAACATAATTTCTCCAACCTTGTGTCATCATTAGCAGGTCGAGTGCTTGCAGGCGGTCTTCGTTTTGATTGTCGAAATAATAAGTGGGATTAAAAATGTTGCCCCGAATCTGCTCCGAAAGAAAACAGTGCGATAGAATGTTCTCGTGTCCTGGCTGATAGAGGTAGGCTTTGTCGAAAATGCTTACAGCAAGTTCCGCCTTGATAGGATTTCCAATTGTGTCGGTAACTTTGATACTAACCTTGCCCATATCGCGCCGATTGTATTGTAACTGATTGGTTACAGCGTTAATAGTTAACTGTTTTTCAGGGTTGACAAATACCAACCTTTCTGCCACAGGTCGTTTAACTGCATCATATAGGGTGATTTCCACTATGCCTTGAAGGGTAAAATAATCCGCTGGAAGTTTTACAATTTGCTGACCTTTTACAATGCCTTTTGCCGTGCTGCACTCTATACCATTCTGCTTGGCTGATATTGAAAAAGTTTGCGGAGCGTTGTCAGATGACGAAACCACCAAAAATAATCCTTTTGCATTGTTTTTTGAAACTCGTAGCGATAGCCCTTTGCTCTCGATATTTGGAAATGAAATGGTTCTGCCATCGTCGAGAACCACTTTGTACTCTTTGCCTGATTTTGGAGTAATAGAAAACCATCCCATACCATCGTGAAGGGTTTTGATTGTAGCAATTTTCTTTCCATCTTCAAGCACCTTTCCAGCAACCTCTTCGGGCATTCCGTTTCCGTATGTGGCTTTAAATGCTACCACGGAGTTGATGCCATAGATGAGGTGTCCACCTTCGGGAAATAGGTCGAAACGATGTTTTGAGTTTATTTTTTGATCGGAATCTTTCTTAATTGCTTGGTTTGAAATAGAATCCATCTGTGTTACACGATCTACCACACGGATACGGCGTGGACGAATGGCTTGTGTTCTGTCGGATGTGAACGAAGACTTTGTGTAGCCTTCAATAAAGTATTCACCCTGAGGCCAATCGGTACCTATATAAATATGTCCGTTGGCACGACCTGAAACCAAGGGATATTTCTCGCTCCAAACCACGCTGTCGGATGCGGTGCGTACTTGAAGATAGAGAGTACGGCTGCGGTCTGACAATGCAAAAGTCTGCTTATCCATCTGGTATGCCTTGAAAAAGAAATCTTCGCCGGTTTCGGCAATCTCTTTGCTGGGCATAATGTATAGAAAGTCCTGAGCATGAACGGTCTTTTGCCCGTTGCCAAAAAACAACGCTGTAAAAGCGATAATAAATGACCAAATCTTTTTTGTATCCATATTTGTTGAGATTTAAAATGTGTGTTTAAATACTTGGAAGTTGAATGTTTGATATCCCATAAGTCCGTTTCCGTCGATGGCTTCCACAATGCCTATAAATTCGCTGTTGACATCAGATGCGGCAAAAGGAATTTCTGCGTTGCCGTTTTCATCGGTAATAACTTGCGGTTGCCATTGCAGTAGGTTTCGTGGGTCGGCTATTGGAGAGGCAAGGTCGAATGAATCGGGTTGGTAAAACTCACGCTTGGGGTAGTAACCTTGAACCCTCGTCAAGCCGTACATTTCCAACAGTTGTTTGTCGGTAAACTTTTGTTTGGGATAAATAATTTCCATCTGTTCTATTAAAACCCATGAACCACGTACTCCGTCTCCCTTAAATTTTACCATCAGATATTTTTCACCAGGAATTGGTTTAGTATGTTTCCTGTTACAAATATCGCCCCAGGGGTGACTCGTGTAACCCTCCCTATAATCGTTAAGAAAGGCATGTTTTTCCCCATTAAACCACTCATGTACACAAACATATTCGGGACCTACACAATCTGCATTTGC
>JAGCYI010000235.1 GCA_017960885.1 Bacteroidales bacterium | reverse complement strand
CCGTCGTAGATGATTTTCTTGGGTAATTTCTCGCTGCGGCAACGGATGGGCGTTGCGGTGAAAAACGTCGATTGGTTTATGTCCAAACTGCCCTCGCGGATAAGGTATTCAAGGTCGATGACTTGGTGGTCGAGCAAAACGTCGCCACGCTCGTACTCAAAACTTACGATGAGATTCTCCATATTGTATTCGATGGACTTTATCAAATCGTCTTCCCAAGTGTATTTGCACCAGTCGTCCACCTCGTTGGAGATGGATTTTATGTGTCCGTTCTCAAAATTTATGGGTGCTTCGCCGTCTTCGCCATAATAAGTGATGTAGATGTTGGAGCCGTCAATGTGGTAAACCTCTCCTTCTACCTCACCCTCTTCGTGTGGTTTGCCTCTTACTACGTCGACATCGTTGTCGGTATATTTGATTTGGATGTAGGGCTCGTTGTCGATTTGTAAATTGGTAAGGCGGTGTTTGTCGTCGTATTGCAAGGTGTATACGGTGGTGATTTTGTCCCACGTATCATTGTCTTTGTAGTTTTCCACTGTGATCTTCTTGGGCATCAGGGCAAAAGTGGCTTTGGCAGGTTCTTCGCCGATAACACGCACTTTGGTAACTTTGGCACCGGGTACGAATTGCGGATTTTTAAGGTCGGAATTTTGGAGGTCGGCGCTGTTGAAATAAAACCTAACACTCTCAAACCAAGGTACATAGTAGTGGCCTTTTTCGTCTTTTTCAATCTTGTTGAAATGTTTGTAAATATCTTCCGCCGACATTCCGGGTCCCCATCCCTGCCAAAAATAATATTCCGACGAGAAAACTTCAAAATCCTTTACGAGGTTGTTTTTGAGGGTAAATTCAGCAACCATTTCGTTGTTTTTCAAGAGTTGGATTTTGCCGTCTTTTTCGGTGGTCTTGTATTCTCGGAGCGACGACAGGTCGGGAAACTTGTCGGCACAGTATATCGGACCAAAACTGTCGTCGTGGATGTAGTATTTGATTTGCGGGTTGCGTTTTACGAACTCTTCGCCGTTCCAATCCATCAGTACGGGACTGATGGCACGGCAATGGTCAAACGCCTTGACAACTAATGTGTTTGCTCCTGTTCTGCTTATTTGCAACTCTCCATTGGCTACTTGGTCAGAAAAATCTTCCCATATAGTTTGGTTGCCGTCCATAAAATGCTCGTTGTTGATGAAATCAAGTTTGCCGAGTTCATCGCAAAACCAATCGAGCCTATGTCCGGCAAAGGAAGATTTTTCGTTATTTTTGGTCAACTGGTTGTCTTTGAGCAAGTACCAATTGCTTTCTATGTAAGATCTGTCGCCCTCTGCCTCTTGGTAGATGGCAACGTAAACACTTACAGCACCGTCTTTCCGCTTAAAACACTCGATTTCAACGGTGGAGTCATCGCCGTCGCACCAAGCCGACAACGAAGCGTATTGGTTTTGGGTGCGATTTTTTTCGTAGTTGTAGCCTTTGAGTTTTTTGAGTTGATACACTTTTAGAGCCACATCTTCGGCAAAAACAGTGTCGGCATACACGTTAGACTCGGTAGATGGTTCTACAACGGTTGTGGTATCTTGTGTTGCAGCGACGGAAGAATCAGCGTCGTTGTTTTGGTTTTGATTGCTGCCGCCCGCGCACGATACCAGCAAAAACGCAGCCATAGCGGCAAATGTGAATGTATTTTTCATAATGGTGGTGTGTGATTGTTGATTAATAGTCGTTGTATTTTAGTGTGAATTATAAATTTAGTATTCACCCCATCACCTCATATTCCGCCAATTCCCAACCTTTGAAGACCAAGATTATTGGATGCAATGTCCAATTGTGGTCTTTTGCCTTGGTTGTTAAATCCTTGGCGGCAATATATTTGGGCAACTGAACGCGAGCCTGTTCCAACAATGCTTTCACTTCGGCGGGGGTGGCTGAATGATTGCAATATTTGAGTTCGATGACATAGCCGTGCGGAGTGTCGCGGCGCGGTTCGAGATAGAGGTCGCTGTATCCGTGGTTCAATTCCTGTTCGGTGTAGGGCGTGTAATAATTGAGGTTGACGCCAAATTGACAGAGGAAAAATCCTTTCACAAACGCCTCGCCGTATTTGTTGAAATCGTTGTTTTTGGTGGCGTCTTTCATACAATCGGCAATGTAGCGGAAAAACGGCTCGTGCGCACCCTGCCAAGCAAGCGAATAACCGAGATCAAACATAATATTGTCGTCGGTTTTCCACATCATAAACGTGTTGTAGTTGCGCTGCATATATTGGAAATATTGCTGACGGACGGTAGAATTTGGGATAATCAGTTTGGTCCTTCCGCCTTGATAGCCGCCAATCGACAGCAATCCCATATAAAACATCAGGCTCACGAGGTTTTCGTAGCGTTCGAGGTCGTTGAGGGCAAATTCGGGTTTGATGATTCCGTAAATATAACCGTCGTTGTTAATGCGCTGAATAAGAGATGTTTTCTCACCAAATTGCTGTTCAAAACGGATGAGTTTGGTCATCTTGTTGTAGTCGGACGATATGTTAGAATCCACCATATTGTCCATAATATTGCCGTCATTTTTGATGTATTCACTGAGGAAATAAAGTCCCATATCCGAATTGTACATACTGTCGTTTTTGACGGAATTTGCACTGAAACAGTTGTTGTCGTACCACGGCTTTGTGATTTCTATCAATTCTTCAATCGTATGCTTGAAAACTCCCGTTGCATCGCGGTAATATTCAAGCATTTGGCGAAATTCTGTTTCGGTAAAACCGGCAAGCGAATTAAACTGACTGTCGGCAGAAATATTCATTCCGATATTGTAGCCGCTTGTTACATCGCTGAGCGTGAGCGGAGTAACGCCCGAAATCATAATGCGCGAAACCGCCGCGTCGTTGTCGTTGGTACAGGCTTTTAAGTTGTTGAAAAACAGACGGAAAAACCCATCACCGTGCGTGAGGTTTTTGTAATTGGTTTCACTGTCGGCGAGCATTGTGTTGGCAAAATTGTCGTATTCGTCGATGATGACATAGATTTGTTGTCCAATCAATTGCACAAGTCCCAAAAGCACAGAAAACGCTGTGTTTGATTCCGTTTGGTTAGACACCTTGTCGATTGTTCCTTCGGGCAGCAAGTTTTGATATTTGAGGGTAAATTTGATGAGCGTGTCAAGCACAAGGGCGTTGAACGATTCATCTACTTTTTTTTCATCGGGATTCACTTTCGAGAAATCAAACCTGAGAATCAGATACTTATTGCGCTCCTCGGTGGGATTGTCGCCGATATACAAGCCGCCAAAAAGTTCATCAAAACTATCCTTGTTGTTAACGTCGTAATATGCCGCCAACATATTAAGCATCAGGCTCTTGCCAAACCTCCTCGGTCGCAAAAACATTTGATACTTAAACTCTTCGAGTTTTGGGATGAACATAGTTTTATCCACATAATATCTGTTTTCTCTGCGGATAGTTGCAAAGTCGCTCATACCGTATGGTAGAAGCCGGATTTTATTTTTTTGCGTTGGCTGCATAGCGTTTGACGTTTTTTTGATGTATGCTGCAAAGATAACGTTTTTTTACAAAATTCACAAAACATATCCCGAGTTTTCATATATTTGCATAACTAAAATCAATTACATAATGAAAAGATTATTTTTTACTATTGCTTTGTGCGCGACGGCGTGGATGGCTGAGGCTCAAAGCGTTGAACATCTGCTGCTTGGCGGATGGAAATTTACCAAGGGTGATGTCTCGGGTGCAGAAAAACCTGATTTCAATGATTCCAAATGGCAGGATGTTACCATTCCGCACGATTGGGCTATTTCAGGACCTTTTGACAAAGATATTGACAAACAGGTGGTTGCAATTACTCAAAACGGAGAACGCGAGGCTACCGAAAAAACTGGGCGCACAGGTTCGCTGCCGTGGATTGGTGAGGGTTGGTATCGCACAACTATCAATATTTCTGATAATTACAGCCACGCTGAATTGATTTTTGACGGCGCAATGTCGGAACCTAAGGTATATGTTGAAGGCAAGTTTGCAGGCTCTTGGGCTTACGGCTACACCACTTTCGCCCTCGATATTACGCCTTATCTGCCTAAAAATAATGGCAAAATTGCGCAGGGCAAATATTCTGTGGCTGTCCACTTAAAAAACCGTGAAGAATCTAACCGCTGGTATCCGGGTGCGGGATTGTATCGTCCTGTCCGTCTTGCACTTTCGCAAGATGTGGCGGTAAAAACATTTGGCATTTTTGCACGCACCACGGCTATCGAAAACATCAATTCTAATGGCACATCGGCAAAAAGTGCACGAATAACTATAACCACTTCGCTACGTAATGCCAACAATCAAAATATCAAGGTGTTACATACTTTAATGAGCAACGGCAATGAGGTTGCAAAAACAGAGGCTTCGCTTTCGGGCAGCGAAAATACGCAGATTATGGTTGTGGAAAATCCTCAACTTTGGTCGCCCGAAAATCCCGCTCTCTATTCGCTTGTTACCAATATTTATTGCAATAGCGAACTTATTGACCAACAGCGTACTAATATCGGCATTAGAAGTATTAGTTACGGTGGCGATGGATTTCGACTCAATGGCAAACTCACCAAATTTCGTGGCGTATGCCTTCATCACGATTTAGGTCCGCTTGGCTCGGCGTTTTACAAGGCTGCTTTTCGTCGTCAGGTTACGTTGCTTAAAGAGATAGGCTGCAATGCGATACGCACAAGTCACAATATTCCCGCGCCGTGGCAGATGGATATTTGCGACGAGATGGGTATGCTCGTTATGGCAGAATCGTGCGATATGTGGGTGGATGCCAAATGCAAAAATGGTTACGCAATTTTCTTTGAACAGGTTGACAATCAGTCGCCTAACGCCGATGGAAGGGCTTGGTGGCAGCGCGATTTTGAAAACCTTGTGGTGGTTAACCGAAACCATCCGAGCATTGTTATGTGGAGCATTGGCAACGAGATTCCCGACCAAATAAGTGCTGTGGGACTTAAATATACCAGATTGATACAGAGCCTGATACATTCGCTCGACGACACACGTTCCTGCACTCAGGGTATCGACCGTGGCACCGAGGCTATTGCTTCGGGAGTTTTGCAGGCTACCGACGTTCCGGGTTTCAACTACCGTTTGTATATTTACGACCAAGGACACCAAAACTCGCCAAGTGGATTGCTTTTGGGTACAGAAACTGCCTCAACTATTTCTAGCCGAGGAGTTTACAAGTTTCCCGCAGAAGAAAACCACGGCGAAATGTACAACGATGGTCAGATTTCGAGTTACGACCTTGAAAGTTGCATTTGGAGCAATCTTCCCGACGACGATTGGATGTGGCAAGACAAGGCTCCGTGGGTAACCGGCGAGTTTGTGTGGACGGGTTTCGACTATCTTGGCGAGCCTACTCCCTACGACGATTATTGGCCCTCACGTAGCAGTTATTTTGGAATCTTTGACCTTGCGGGACTTCCCAAAGACCGCGCTTACCTCTACAAAGTGCATTGGGCTCCCGAAAAAAATACCCTCCACGTGCTGCCTCATTGGACATTTCCGGGTCGCGAGGGGCAAACAACGCCTGTTTTCTGTTACACCACATATCCCGAGGCAGAGTTGTTTGTAAACGGCAAATCGCAGGGCAGAAAACGCCACATTGATGTTTCGCTCGATGATTACAAAAACGACTTGGAAGAGATGCCTATGCCTTGGGGCGGCACCACAAAGTTTGCCAATCCTAATCCTAAAAACGGCAAAAACCGTCTCGACCGCTACCGTATACGATGGATGGATGTGAAATACGAACCCGGCGAAATCAAAATTGTGGCTTACGACAAAAATGGCAACAAGGCTGAGGAAAAAATAGTAAAAACCGCCGGAAAACCTCACCACATAGTTCTTGAACCCGACCGCAAAGTGTTGAAAGCCACCCCGATAACCGATGGCTACTTTACCGATTCGCCCGATTTGAGTTTTGTAACAGTTTCGGTGGTGGATAAAGACGGCAACCTTTGTCCCGACGCAGCCAACCAACTGACATTCAGTGTAAACGGCTCGGCAAAATTCAATTCGGCCTGCAACGGCGATGCCACATCTATCGAAACCTTCACTAATCCCACAATGAAGGTTTTCCACGGCAAATTGGTGGTAGTGGTTGAAGCCAAATCAGCATTACACAAAGGCACAGCCACCCTCACCGTAAAAGGCAGCGGCTTAAAACTCGCAACGCTAAGTTTCAATGTGGAATAAAAGGGTTAAAAGCAAAAACAGAAGCCGCTATTTCAGTGGCTTCTGTCTTTTTCAGCAAAAAATACGGAATATGTCTTTCAGGAATTTTCCGTGTTGTATAAATAAAAGGATATGTGCTAACTAACCATATATTCTATCTGTTGACGTTTGAGGTTGGATATCAGTTCGTTGTTGATATTTACCCTGTGCGTG
>JAGCYI010000234.1 GCA_017960885.1 Bacteroidales bacterium | reverse complement strand
TCAGACGAAAAACTCTCACCAGCGGTGAGAGAATTGTCGTGGACACATAATATCACTATTATGTCGAGATGTAAAACCAACGAGGAAAGGTTGTTTTACATTGATATGTGCCGTCGTAATCATTTGACAAAGAGAGAATTGCAATATCAATTGCAACTGCCTGATAAAAAACTATTTGAAAACAAATTAAAAGAGATATAAAACATTAAACGAACAGTAAGAAACAGAAAGTAAATTTTGAATTAACATATTATCTAACAAGCATTTGCTACTTGTTCCGACATCGTGAAACGTAGGAAATTTCATAATGAATTTAAGGAAAGACATTCAGCAAATGCTCGCAGTTATGCGAGCATTTTGTCTTTTCCTTAAAGGTAATCCTACGACCTCACGATGAAGGCTTAATGCTCGCCTTCGTTTGGGTCGTAGAAAAAAGGAATCGGTAGCATATCGCGCTAAACAAATAGCAATATGCCCAACTTAAGCATTAATGGTGCATTGAACAAGGTTTATCTGCGCCAGAAACCCAAAACCAAAGATTTTGAAGAATTTAGCAGACAACTTGAAAATCTTAAAAGCAGTATCGAAAAAGGGATTTCGTTAAACGAGTCGGAAGAAAATTTTAAAAATCTAATTAATGATTTCCTGAAAGAGAGTTTCTACAAAGGCACAAACCTTATTAACACAAAAAAACGCATTGATAGTGCTATCTACAAAACGTTGGATAGCAATTCGCAAGTTCAAGTACTAATTGAGGCTAAAAGGCCAGGAAGCAATGAGTTCCCGGCAGAAACTAATTTGAACACAAAGGCAATGCAAGAAGCGTTACTTTATTTCCTGCGCGAACGAGTTTTATGGAAAAATATTGACTTAAAGCATATTATAATAACTAATGGTTTCGAATGGTTTTTATTCGATGCCAGTGAATTTCAAACTCATTTTTACAACGATAAAAAGCTGCTGAACCGATACGATGAATTTGAGGTAAACCCATCGCTGCTATTTGATAAAACTTCTGATTTCTATAAAGATATAGCTGCGCCATTCATCGATAAGGTGAAAACACAAATCAATTATGTCTATTTTGACATTCGTGTGTTGTCTGAACGTCAGAGAGTCGGAGTCTATAAACTTTTGTCGCCCGAACACTTGTTGCGAAAATTTGTTTGCAACGACTCTAACGAACTGAACGCATCATTTTATAATGAATTACTTTATATTCTTGGTCTTGAGGAAGTTAAAAATGGTAATAGGACGCAAATATGTAGGTTGGAAAAAAATAGGCAGTCTGCATCGTTCATTGAAAACACTATCAACCAGATAGAAGATGAAATTCCAACTGATGAACGTCGGTTTGAAATAGCTCTTTCGTTGACAATCACTTGGATAAACCGCATTCTATTCTTAAAACTTCTTGAATCACAATTAGTTAACTACAATAAGGGCAATAGTGAATATCGATTCTTAAATTCTGACTCAATAACTGGATTTGATGACTTGCACGAATTGTTCTTCAAAGTTTTGGCCGTTCCAACCGCGGAACGTAAACCAGATGTTGTTAAAAAGTATAAAAACATTCCTTATCTGAACAGCTCGCTATTTGAACTAACTGATAATGAGCGAATTTTGAAAATCTCAGGCTTACGTGACGATAAACTGCCACTGCACAAACTAACCATTTTGCGTGATAGCCGCACCAACAAGCGTCTTGATGGTGAACTGCCTGTGCTTGAATATTTGTTCCGATTCCTTGATGCCTACGATTTTGGTAGCGAATCAGATGACGATTCACTTACACGTGATAACCAGAAAACTCTAATCAATGCGTCAGTTTTGGGTCTGATTTTCGAGAAAATTAATGGATACAAAGATGGTTCGTTCTTCACGCCAGGGTTTATAACATCGTATATATGCCGAGGAGCACTGAGACGTTCTGTTGTTCAGAAGTTTAATGAGGTAAAGGGATGGAATTGTAAAAACTTTGATGAGTTGGCTGACAAGGATTTAGATAAAGTTGAGGCTAATCAGATTATAAATTCATTGCGTATTTGCGACCCAGCTGTAGGTAGTGGACACTTCCTTGTTTCTGCTTTGAATGAGTTAATAGCAATAAAAGCAGATTTGCAAGTTTTGATGCTTAAAAATGGCAAGCGGCTTAAATATAGTGTTGTCGTCGAAAATGATGAACTTATAATTTTAGACGATGATGGGGAATTGTTTGAGTATAACCCTAAAAATGCAGAAAGCCAATTAGTTCAGGAATCGTTATTTGAGGAGAAACGGGCTCTTATTGAAAACTGCTTGTTTGGCGTAGATATAAATCCTAACTCAGTGAACATTTGCCGGTTGCGTCTGTGGATTGAACTATTGAAGAATGCTTATTATAAGGAAACTGGCGAATTTGAAACATTGCCGAACATTGACATAAATATCAAATGTGGTAATTCGCTTGTATGTTATTATCCAGTAAAAATTGGCACACCCATTTGCAATAATTCTGATTTGAAGAAGGAGATTGCCGAATACAAGGCGTGCGTAAAATCATACAAATACGAGAACGATAAAGAGCAGAAAAAGAAAGTCAAAGAGGCTATCAGCAAATTGAAGCAAAAAATAGCACCAGGCTATCAATTGTCATTGGAACTGGAAACCAAAGACATCGAAAATAACCGTAAAGCGCAGGAAATGAATATTTATCATAATTCTATGGAATGGATGATAGAATTTCCTGAAATACTTGACGACGAAGGCATTTTTAAGGGGTTCGATGCAGTGATTGGAAATCCACCTTATGGAGTCTCAATAAAAGGCAATTATAGGGAAACTCTAACAAGAACAATCGGGAAAGTCCCTGATTATGAAATATATTATTATTTTATTGCTCAGTCACGCAAAATTCTGAAAACAGACGCTGTCTTATCATTCATAATTCCAAATACGTGGTTGTTTAATGTATATGCAAAAGATTGGAGATCAGGGCTTTTTTGCCAATGGGATTTGTTGCAAATATTGGATTGTACAAAATTCAAAATTTTCAGTGAGGCTAATGTAAGAAACACAATCGTGACATTAGTCAAAACGGTAAAAGGCACTCATATTGTAAAATATAAGAATACTAGGAACAGAGATTCTTTTGAATCTTTAATTATTCAAGAAGATTCAACTCTTTCCGAGCAGGAGATAATACCAATGAATATTAATTGGGGGCTGGCATTTTCTCTGCCACCAGAGTTGGTGAAAATAGTTAATAAGATTTCTAATTCGGGAGACAAATTACATTCTTATTTTCCAGAAATAAGTCAAGGATTAATAGCATATGACAAATATCAAGGTCAAAGTGAAGAGACCATTAAAAATAGGGTATATCACCATTTCGAGTATGAAGATGGATATAAAAAATGGCTTTGGGGTGAGGACGTGAAGCGGTATGAAACTAATTGGAACGGTAAAGAGTACATAGATTATTGTTCCGGAATAGCTAATCCCCGTCAACCGAAATACTTTAATGGCAAGCGTATACTGGTTAGAGAAATAACTAATCCATCAATTTTTGCAAATATTGTCACGGATGAAATGTATAATGATCCAGCAATAATTATTGTTCTCGACAGCGACAAATACCCGCTTGAAGTTGCTTTAGCTATTCTAAACTCAAAATTGGCAACATTTTACCATTTTAATCATTCGCCAAAGGCTACAAAAGGTGATTTTCCTAAAATTATAGTTCAGGATATCAAAGACTTCCCTTTACCTAAGCTAAATACGAAGGAACAACAAAAAATTATTGATTTAGTTAAACAAATATTTGCCGCCAAAAAGCAGGTTCCGCAGGCCGATACAAGCAAATTGGAAAAAGAAATAGACCTATTGGTTTACCACCTTTATGGCTTGACATTCGATGAGGTGAAATTGATTGATGAAAACGTTACTGAGGAGGAATTTGCGACAGTAAAATAAAATGATAATTCATTGATAATGAATGTAGAGACGTCATAATATGGCGTCTCTACGTGTTTTATGCCGTACCCCATTGTTTAATTAGTCCTGAAAGGACGGCATAACACAGGCGGTGGTGTGAACCACCGCTTAAATGCGCGAACCACAAAACGAGCCCCAACGGGGCGGCACAATGAAACCGATTAATGTGCCACACCTTCGGTGTTCATTTTTATGCGCTGGCGCCCATCCGGGGTTAACACCCCGGCCTGTGATATGTCACGCCTTCGGCGTTTTGGTGCGTAGATTTTGGAACCCAATGCAATGTTTGCAATTCTGGGCGCATACGGCCGTAGGGCTGTCGTATTACGGCAGCCGCGTAATGAATGGTTGATTGCGTTAATTTGCGGTTGGTGTTCCAAAATAAGCGTTGTTCTCGTAAGTAAAACCCAACAATTTCACCCGAAAGGTGCAATCTTCTCTTAAATTTGCACCCACAAAGTGCAAATTGTTATTCAAAACTGCACCCACGAAGTGCAAAATCGCTTATATTTGCAAAAAATCTAATGCTATGGATACGAACCTAATCACGTATATGAGGAATCAGTTGGCAAACGTGCCTGTTGATTTTCAGCGATATATGTACGAGCGAATCAATTGGAATGACCGCCTTTTCGGTTTGGTTGGGCCGCGCGGTGTTGGCAAGACAATTCTGTTTCTGCAATATATCAAGCAAAACTTCGACCGTGAGCGGATTCTCTACATTTCGGCCGACAACACCTATTTTGC
>JAGCYI010000233.1 GCA_017960885.1 Bacteroidales bacterium | reverse complement strand
CACAGTTGAAAACATCAAAAAGGCTTTGCAGCAAGACCGTCCGATTATGGGCATTTGTCTTGGCAATCAGTTGCTTGCACTGGCAGCGGGCGCAAAAACATACAAACTAAAATACGGACACCGCAGCCACAACCAACCCGTGCAGATTCCTGGCACTCACCGCTGTTTTATTACAAGTCAAAATCACGGCTATGCCATTGACGATAAGACAATTCCAAGCGATTGGGAAACAATGTTCGTTAACCTTAACGACGGCACCAACGAGGGAATCAGGCACAAAGAAAAACCGTTTTTCTCCACTCAGTTTCACCCCGAGGCTTCGAGCGGACCGGTGGATACCGAATCGCTTTTTGCAGAATTTTTCAACAATATGGTAAAATACAAAAACAGATAATAGAATTATGGAAGATTGTAAAAAAATATTAGTACTTGGCTCGGGCGCATTAAAAATTGGCGAATCGGGCGAGTTTGACTATTCAGGATCGCAGGCGTTGAAGGCGTTGCGCGAGGAGGGAAAATTCACAATCCTCATCAACCCGAATATTGCCACGGTGCAGACCTCAGAAGGTATTGCCGACGTGATTTATTATCTGCCCGTTACTCCCGAATTTGTAGAAAAAGTTATTGAAAAAGAACGTCCCGATGCCATTCTTCTTGCCTTTGGCGGACAGACTGCGCTCAACTGCGGCGTGGCTCTCCACAAGTCGGGTGTGTTAGAAAAATATAACGTCAAGGTGCTCGGTACTCCCGTTCAGGCGATTATCAACACCGAAGACCGCGAACTTTTTGCCGAAATGATGCACAGCATTGGCGTAAAAACCGCTAAGAGCGTGGCTGTCAACAATATCAACGAGGCTTTGAATGTTGTGCGCGAAATCGGCTACCCCGTGATTGTGCGTGCTGCGTACACCCTCGGAGGGCTCGGTTCTGGTTTTTGTGCCAACGATGACGAACTCCGCCGCCTTGCCGAATCTGCGTTTTCGTATTCGCCCCAAATCCTTATCGAAAAATCGCTCAAAGGTTGGAAAGAGATTGAATACGAGGTAGTTCGCGACCGTTACGACAACTGCATCACGGTCTGCAATATGGAAAATTTCGACCCGCTCGGCATCCATACCGGCGAAAGCGTTGTGGTGGCTCCCTCGCAGACCCTCAGCGACCACGAATACCACCTCCTGCGCAGCATTGCCATCAAGATTGTGCGCCACGTGGGCATTGTGGGCGAATGTAACGTACAGTATGCCCTCGACCCCGAAAGCGACGACTACCGCGTAATTGAGGTAAACGCTCGATTGAGCCGTTCGTCGGCACTTGCGTCAAAGGCAACAGGTTATCCGTTGGCGGCAGTGGCAGCAAAATTGGGCTTGGGATACGGTCTCGACGAGATTCCAAACGCTGTTACAAAAGTTACCAAGGCTTGCTTTGAACCCGCGCTCGATTACGTTGTCTGCAAAATTCCTCGTTGGGATCTTGGTAAGTTTGAGGGAGTTAGCAAGTTGATTGGCTCGTCGATGAAATCTGTCGGCGAGGTAATGTCTATCGGACGCACCTTTGAGGAGGCCATCCAAAAGGGTCTGCGTATGGTGGGACAAGGTATGCACGGATTCACAGGCAACACCATCACCATTCCCGACCTTGATTTTGAGTTGAACAACCCCACCGACAAGCGTTTGGCGGCTATCGAAATTGCTTTTGACCGCGGCTATACTGTTGATCGTCTGCACGATATGACCAAAATCGACAAGTGGTTTCTTGCCCGTTTGGAAAACATTCACAGCCTCAAACTTGAACTTGCAAAATGCTCTGGCGTTGAAAATATCAACCGAGAACTACTCTTGGAGGCCAAACAGATGGGATATTCCGACTACCAAATCGGAAAGATTGTTATCAAAGACAACATCGACCCGCACAAAAAGGCTTTGGAGGTTCGCCGCTATCGCAAATCACTCGGTATCAATCCAGTAGTAAAACAAATCGACACTCTTGCAGGCGAATATCCCGCACAAACCAACTATCTGTATATCACCTACAACGGCACCGAAAACGATATTGAGTTCAACCACGACGGAAAATCTGTAATTGTGCTTGGCTCAGGTGCTTACCGCATAGGCTCGTCGGTAGAGTTCGACTGGTGCGGCGTGGCGGCTGTAAAGAAGATTCAGGAGATGGGCTACCGTGCCATTATGATCAACTACAACCCCGAAACCGTCAGCACCGACTACGACATCTGCGACCGTTTGTTTTTCGACGAACTCACCCTCGAACGTGTGCTCGACATTTACGAAATGGAACAGCCCAAAGGCGTAATAGTTTCCACCGGCGGACAAATTCCCAACAACCTTGCTTTATTGCTTGATAAACAAGGCGTTAACATTCTCGGAACTCCTGCAAAATCTATCGATATGGCCGAAGACCGTCAAAAATTTTCCGAAATGTGCGACAGTCTCGGTATCGACCAACCCCGTTGGAAGGAACTCACTGATATAAAGGATATTTACAGTTTTGTCGACGAAGT
>JAGCYI010000232.1 GCA_017960885.1 Bacteroidales bacterium | reverse complement strand
GCAGCAACGTGGTTGGAGCAGGATTTCCGCGCAATTTCGTCCCCTCGTTTGCTTGGGGCGGCGCGGCAGGATACGAAACATATCCGTTTAAAAAGGCTATCGAAACAGCCGAACTTGTGATGAAACGCCGTCACGTGGAGTTGACCGACATCGACATCGACATTCTCCAAAACGTATTCGACAGGACAGAACAATTTAGAGAAAACTTTTAAAAATCAACCGTTTAGATGAAAGAGGACAAAAAGTCGGGAAGGATTGGGATAGTGATGAACAGTCCCGATAGTATGACAACAATGATTCAGTTGCCCGACACCGACGCGCCGCTCGACATTGATTGGGATCAGACCATCGGCGAAAAGATTTACATTCTTCCATTGCGCAACAATACGCTTTTCCCACAGATAATTATGCCTATTCAGGCCGACCGCAAAAAATCTGTGGAACTTATCAAAAAGGCGTACCGCGAGGATTTGCTCATTGCCACCGTTACGCAAAAAAATCCCGCCATCGACGAACCCACATACAACGATATGTACCGCATTGGCACTATCGTAAAAGTGATAAAATTTTATGAGTTGCCCGACGGAAGTATCACCTGTTTGATACATTCGTTGGAACGTGTAAAACTCACCGGCGACCGTTCCGACGAGTTTCTTGCCGCTGCCTACAAGGTGGTTAATACTGTTTTCCCTAAAAAAGGCGACTCTGAATTTGATGCCCTCGTTACATCTATCAAGGATAAATCTGGTGAATTTGTATCGCAAAGCACCGAAATGCAGTCGGATGCCGTGTTTGCCATCAAAAACATCGCAAGCCCGGGATTCCTCATCAACTTTGTGGCGTCGAACATTCCGTTGGAAGCCTCCGACAAGATGAAACTTCTGTCGATCAACGACCTCAAAAAGCGAGGAATGGAGTTGCTGAGCCTTCTTACCCTCGAACTCCAAAAGTTCAAACTCCGCGACGACATTCAAGACAAGGTTAAGCGCGAAATGGACAAGCAGCAGCGCGACTATTTTCTTAATCAGCAGATTAAGACCATTCAAAACGAACTTGGCGAAAACCCCAACGACGAGGAAATCAAAAACCTCGAAGCCAAAGCCGAAAAGAAAAAATGGCCCGAAGCCGCTGCCGAAGCATTCAAAAAGGAACTTGCTCGACTAAAAACTGTTCATCCGCAATCGCCTGATTATTCGATACAACTCACATATTTACAAACACTTGTAGACCTTCCTTGGAACGAATGTTCTGCCGACGATTTCGACATCAAAGAGGCGCAGAAAATTCTCGATTCCGACCACTACGGTCTCGAAAAAGTAAAGGAACGCATACTTGAATATCTTGCAGTAATAAAACTAAAAGGCGACCTCAAATCGCCGATACTCTGCCTTTTTGGCCCTCCCGGTGTGGGCAAAACTTCTCTCGGACGTAGCATTGCCCGCGCTCTCAACCGCAAGTATGTGCGCATTTCGCTCGGTGGTTTGCACGACGAGGCCGAAATACGTGGTCACCGTCGCACTTACATCGGCGCTATGCCCGGACGTATATTACAGAGTATCAACAAGGCAGGCACATCTAACCCAGTGTTTGTGCTTGACGAAATCGACAAAGTGTCGAACGATTTTCGTGGCGACCCGGCGGCTGCACTTTTAGAGGTGCTCGACCCCGAACAAAACTTTGAATTTCACGACAACTATCTCGACCTCGACTACGACCTTTCTAAGGTAATGTTCATAGCCACAGCCAACTCGCTATCTACCATCAACCCCGCATTGTTAGACCGTATGGAAATTATCAACGTGTCGGGATACGTTACCGAGGAAAAAATCGAGATTGCCCGCAAACACTTGATACCCAAAATTGTAAAAGACCACGGCATTGCCAAAGAAAACCTCAAAATGACCACACCCGTGCTCACCACGCTTATCAATCAATATACACGCGAATCGGGTGTGCGTGAGTTAAACAACGTGCTTTCGTCGCTTGCCCGCAAGGCAGCCGTTAAAATTGCATCCAACGAAAAAGCCCCGTCGCTCACCGAAAAAGAGATAGAAAAACAACTCGGCATACCCAAGTATCTCCACGAAGAATACCACACCAACGATATTCCCGGCGTGGTGGTAGGCTTGGCGTGGACAGCCGCAGGTGGCGAAATTCTCTATGTGGAATCGAGCCTCAGCCGTGGCAATGGAGGTTTGTCGCTAACTGGCAACCTCGGCAACGTGATGAAAGAGAGCGCCGAAATTGCCCTTCAATATGTAAAATCCAACGCCGAAAAACTTGGCATCGACATTCGTATGTTTAAGGCGTTCAACGTTCACCTGCACGTACCCGAAGGCGCTGTTCCCAAAGACGGTCCGAGCGCAGGTATCACAATGTTCACTTGCTTTGCCTCGCTGTTTTCGCAACGCGCCGTAAAACCCTTTGTGGCAATGACCGGCGAACTCACCCTCTCAGGACGTGTTCTCCCCGTTGGCGGCATCAAAGAGAAAATTCTCGCTGCCAAACGTGCCGGCATCAAAACAATCTTTATGTCGGTAGAAAACAAGCGCGACATCGAAGAAATCAACGAACTCTACATCCGCGGATTAGAATTCATCTACGTAAGCACAGCAATGGAACTTGTGCCGTTAGTCCTACAAGAAAAACAGGTCAAAAACCCCGTAAAACTCCCTGCGAAAAGCAAGAAAGAGAAAGACGAATAAGCAATAGCTCAAAAGCATATAGAACACAACGCCATACGACGTTGTGTTTTTTTTAGCAAAAAAAATAAAAGCAATACAAATATGAATAAAAAACTTGATTTAGGAGATATTCTCGGAGATGTTTTGCTATTCGGACTGTTTTTAGCAATAGTGATTTGGATTATCACTATCCCGGGTACACATACAAAATACGACTGTATAAAGGGTAAACTAATGCGCATTCATTCTGATAAAATCGAGTTGGATGGTACAGGAAGAGAATCTAATTATTTCCCTCTGTCTTTGGATCCTCAATTAAAAGACCAATTATATTCAATTATGTATAAAGATGGTAACGCTTATGTTTCTATTTGGTACGAACATAAGGATGGGTACGGAGCAAAAGGCAGTTACGTCAATTATACGATTTTATATCAATTAGAATGTAATGGTAAAGTCCTAAAAAAGTACGATTGGATTCGAGACCACGGAATGTTAAAAGTAATGGTTCCGATAGGTATACTTTTGGGACTATTAGTAATTTATATGACAAGATCATTAATACGACAATACAAGTCAAATATAACACCTGACTAAAACAGCATAAAAGAAATTTGTGTTTTTTGGATTTTCCCCGAATAATACATATATTTGCAGAAACAAATAACTCATATTATGGGACGCTTTGTAAACCCTTTCACCGATGTAGGCTTCAAGATTGTCTTCGGACAGGAGATAAGCAAACCCTTGTTGTTGCACTTCCTTAACACGCTTTTGGAAGGTGTGGAAGAAATTGTCGACCTGTCGTTTTCTGACAAAGAGCAGGTTGCCGATTACGACGACGACCGCACACTGATCTACGATGTGCTTTGCACCACCTCCGACGGCCGCAAGATAATAGTTGAGATGCAGAATAAGAAACAAGGTTTCTTCAAAAAACGTAGTCTCTACTATGTTGCCCGAGCCATATCGCGTCAGGGCGAAAGCGGCAAGCAGTGGCGTTACGACATCAAGGCTGTGTATTTTGTAGCCTTTATGAATTTTACGCTTCCCGATATGCCCGAGTTCCGCACCGATGTGGTCTTGATGGACACTAAAACCAAGAGTATGTTCTCCGACGACATCAAGATGACCTTCTTGCAACTACCGCTCTTTAACAAAGAGGAGGCAGAATGTGAAACTGTTTTTGAGAAATGGATTTATATATTTAAGAATATGAATATTTTGGAAAGAATG
>JAGCYI010000231.1 GCA_017960885.1 Bacteroidales bacterium | reverse complement strand
TTCCCATGTTGTTGTAGAGGGTTCACCTAATCAACAAATGTCGATGTCGCTATATAACGACAAAACCAAAGCAAAGGCGTTTGTATATAGTCTTACTAATCCTCAAACTACGCAGACAAACCAAATCACTTACGAAGCAAGGTGCGCCTCTCCGCATGGGGCATTATGGACTAAGATAACTATCACTACTTTTGGAAAAAAAGCCACCATAAGATTAGAAGACGCCTATGATCAATGGAATGGCATGATTTTCTATATCTATTCAGGCAAAATTCAAAAAAAATCCAAAGGTTTAGAAAATTTTCTTTACGACGATTAGAGTGCTTGATGTCCTTATGTATTTTAACTCCGTTTAAAATACTCTCTTAGATACATAATCAACATAGTTTGTAACATAAAGATGGTATAATGTAACAAAATTATTAAACTATTGTTTCAAAATTATGATTAGTTTTCTAATCATAACTACTATTTTTGTACCAATTAAAATCTAATATAACTGAAACCATGATTATTAAAAGATTATTATTGATTTTGGCGTTGCTGCCGATGGTGGCTGTGGCGCAAACCGAAAAACTATGGCTTAACTTCAAGACATTGGATGAGCCGTTCGTGTTTTCTTTTTCATCGAAAAATGCTACATTCGAAGCTCTTAAAAAAGAACTTTACTGGGATATTCCCAATTTTTATACAGCCAAAAAGCCCGAGCAGGCAAGTTTCTTGGTTGTGGACAATTCTAAAAACGAAGCCATCACAGGCGACGGTTTTATTATCAATGCCGATGAGAAAAAAGTTAAAATCGAGGCAAAGACCTCTGCCGGTGCGCTTTATGGCGTGTATGAGTATTTGAGGCTTTATTCTGGCGGCACAAAGGTTATAAAAGACTACGTGTCGAATCCCGCCTACAAGTACCGCATCCTCAACCATTGGGACAATCCCGACGGCAGTGTGGAACGTGGTTATGCAGGAACTTCTATCTGGTTTCAAGATGGAAAGATTAATTTCCGCTCCGACATCGAAACCTACGCACGTGCCAACGCTTCGATAGGTATCAACGGCACTGTTATCGACAATGTAAACGCCGATCCTAAGGTACTGTCTGCCGAGATGTTGCGCGATATCAAGACCGTTGCGGACCGTCTCCGCCCTTATAATATAAAGGTGTATCTGGCTGTGAATTTCTCATCTCCTGCTGCTTTGGGTGGATTAAAAACTTCCGACCCGCTCGACCAGGACGTGATAAAATGGTGGAACGACAAATGTAACGAAATCTACAAGCTGATTCCCGATTTTGGAGGATTCTTGGTAAAGGCCAACAGCGAGGGTCTGCCCGGTCCTATGGACTTTGGACGCACTCATGCCGACGGTGCCAATATGCTTGCCAAGGCTCTCAAACCTCACGGCGGCATTGTTATGTGGCGTGCGTTTGTATACAATCCACAAGGTGGCGACCGTGCTAAGCAGGCTTACGACGAGTTTATGCCTTTGGACGGCAAGTTCGACGACAATGTGATTATCCAAGTTAAAAACGGTCCTGTTGATTTTCAGCCTCGCGAGCCATTTTCTCCGCTTTTTGGAGCAATGAAAAAGACTCCCATCATGCCCGAACTCCAAATCACACAGGAATATCTCGGCTACAGCGACCATCTCTGTTTCCTCGCCACTATGTGGAAAGAATTTTTGGATTATCCCGTAAACAATACCGAAACTGTTAAGCAAACCACACAGTATCATTCTTTTACAGCCATCGCCGGAGTTGCCAATACTGGTAGAATGAAAAACTGGTGCGGATATGTTATGGCGCAGTCAAACTGGTATGCCTTCGGACGTTTGGCGTGGAATCCCGACCTGACATCGCAGCAGATTGCCGACGAGTGGATTGGTCTCACCCTCACTACCGACAAGCCGTCAATTGCCAAAATCTCTGATATGATGATGAAATCGCGCGAGGCGGTTACCGACTATATGACACCGCTCGGACTGCATCACCTAATGGGTTGGAGCGATCACTGGGGTCCCGAGCCGTGGTGCGCAATTCCCAACGCACGTGAAGACTGGATGCCCCGCTACTATCACAAGGCCGATGCCGAGGGATTGGGTTTCAACCGCTCGTCAACGGGTTCAAATGCAGTGGAGCAGTATCAAGAGCCTTTGAAATCGCTCTACGACAATCCGAAACTTTGCCCCAAGGAGTATGTGCTCTGGTTTCATCACCTGCCTTGGAATTACACATTCGACAACGGCAACACGCTTTGGAACGAACTTGTATATCATTATACCAAAGGCGTTAAGGAGGTTGAGCAGTTTCAGCAGACTTGGGCATCGCTAAAAGGCAAGGTCTCAGACCCCATTTTCAACGAGGTGGCAAAGAAACTTGAAGTTCAATTAGACGAGGCTCAATGGTGGCGCGACGGCTGTCTGCTCTATTTCCAAACATTCTCTAAGATGGACATCCCCTTCACCTCAAAATACACCTTCGACGAATGTAAAGCAAAACTCCGCAAAAAGGAATATGTTGAACGCCAAAAAGATTAATTATCAATTATGAAAAATTTAGCTCTAACCTTATTAATGGTTTTGGGATGCCTATGTGCAACGGCTCAAAACTCGTATATCAGTTTCGACAAACAGAATGGCGGAATTGACGCAACTAAATGCAGCATTGTATTTTACGATTCAGAATATGATGGTGTGAAAATCGCCGCCAACAATCTCGCCGATGATATTTTGGATGTTACGGGCGTAAAACCCTCGGTTAACAATCAAAGTGCTGATAATAAAATAATTATTGGTACTCTTGGTAACGCCGAAATAGATAAGTTGGTGAAAAAAAGCAAACTCAATGTAACTGCAATCAAAGGCAAATGGGAGGCAGGTATGATTGCTCAAATCGACCCCAAGACCATTGCCATAATTGGTTCCGATATGCGTGGAACTATCTTTGCGGTTTACGACGTTAGCAAAACTATTGGTGTAAGTCCGTGGAGATTTTGGGCTGATGTTCCTACCGATAAGCATGATTATGTGGCGTTTAAGTTAAGTGCGTCGGTGGTTTTCCCCTCGCCAAAGGTCAAATACCGTGGTATCTTCCTCAACGATGAGGCTCCATGCCTTAGCACTTGGGTAAACAATACTTTCCCTGATGCAAATTGTCCCTCGGCGGTAAAAGGTCTTGCCAATGGTATGAACAGCCAATTTTACGCTAAGGTGTTTGAACTTTTGCTCCGTCTTAAAGCCAACTTTATGTGGCCTGCCATGTGGGGCAACGCTTTTTATGCCGACGACACCGAAAACAGCAAGACAGCATCCACTATGGGCATCGTTATGGGTACGTCGCACCATGAACCGATGGCTCGCAACCATCAGGAATGGGTTCGTAAACGTGGATCTGAGGGCGTTTGGGATTATGCGTCAAACCAAGAACCTATCGACAAGTTTTTCCGTGAGGGTATCCGCCGCAGCAAAGACAACGAAGACCTTATTACAATAGGTATGCGTGGCGATGGCGACACTCCCCTTGGCGGTCGCGAGGGTCACGACGACGAGTATGTGATGGCTCTTGAACAGAACAAGAAACTCATGGAGCGCATTATCGATAATCAGCGCAAGATAATAGCCGAAGAAACCGGCAAACCCGCAACTCAGCGTCAACAGGTTTGGGCGCTTTACAAAGAGGTTCAGGAGTATTACGATGCAGGATTAAAAGTTCCCGACGATGTGATTATCCTTCTCAGCGACGACAACTGGGGCGACATCCGCCGTGTGCCTGACCACAAGCGTGCAGGTGGCTGGGGTATCTATTACCACGTTGACTATGTGGGCGCACCTCGCAACTCTAAATGGCTGAATATCACCCAGACTCAGCAGATGTTTGAGCAACTTTCGTTGGCATACGATTTTGGTATCGAGAGCCTTTGGGTGCTCAATGTGGGCGACCTTAAACCAATGGAGTATCCTATCCAACTTTTCTGCGATATGGCTTACGAACCCAAGACCTACAATTTGCAGAACGTTACCGACCATACTCAAAAATTCTTTGAAACCGTTGTGGGCAAGGATTTGGCAAAGGAAGCCGCAAAGATTTACAACCGCAACTGTCAATTTATGGCGCGTGTAACTCCCGAAATGCTTGACTCTTACACCTACAATGTGGCTACTGGCGAGTTTAAAAAGGTGGCAGACGAATATGCACGTCTGGAATCTGAGGCTCTGCGCTTGTGGTTGCTTATCCCCGAAAAGTACAAAGATGCTTATTTTCAGACAATTCTGTTCCCCGTTCAGGCAATGGCAAACCTTTACGACATCTATTACGCCCAAGCCATGAACCGCTATTGTGCCGAAAGGAACAATCCCGACGCAAACTATTGGTCAGACCGTGTTTCGGAGTGCTTTAAGCGTGATTCTGTTCTTTGCGCACAGTACAACACCGGCATAGCCAATGGCAAATGGAACGGAATGATGATTCAAAAGCACATCGGCTACCGTATGTGGAACGATAATTTCCCCCACGATATGCTTCCCCCCACCAAGCGTGTGGCTGAGGGCAACGGTGGATATGTTTTTGCTCCCGGCAACGGATTTGTATCTATGGAGGCTGAGCATTATTATTCTGCCAAAGCCGCCGACGGTGTACAATGGAGCGTTTATCCCTACTACGGACGCACCCGCAGCGCAGTGGCTCTTACCCCTTACACCAAACCTGTGGGCAATTCGTCGCTCACATACCGCTTTGCACTGCCCAAGGGTTATGCCGATTCGGTAAAAGTGCACGTGATTGTAAAATCCA
Organism: Bacteroidales bacterium; assembly: GCA_017960885.1. Taxonomy (GTDB): domain Bacteria; phylum Bacteroidota; class Bacteroidia; order Bacteroidales; family UBA3824; genus UBA3824. The sequence goes on along the minus strand of JAGCYI010000231.1, from coordinate 11,267 downwards.
CCCTCGACTTTAAGAATGTGGGCGGACACGAGTGCGCAATATCTGTTGACGGTCAGCCTGTGAAAACAGTCAACTTCAACGCCGACCTGCTCGACAAACAGCCCTATCAGTACACCACATTCTATCCCACTATTGCACGCAGGGTAGTGGAGAAGGTGGCTGGTTTCAAGGTTAAAGATGCTGACGTTCATGAACTTACTCTTACTCCCAAACACGCCGGAATAGTCTTTGAAAAAATCATTGTTGACTTTGGCGGATACCAAGGCGAGTATCTGTTTGGAACCGAAAGCGAGGTAAAAAGGTAATTATTAAACTTTTTTCTACGATTTTTCATTAAGGTATTGCAATTACATATTTTTTGTTAATTTTGCGCAAAGAGATTTAGGAGATTTTTACACTAAAAACAAATTCTCTTAACAATTTCAACAATATGTAATTTAAAAACTTAATTCAAATAATAATGGAACAAAAACCACAAGAATCTAATGGATTCTACAAACTTAGTTGGCTACAACGTATCGGATTCGGCTCGGGCGACTTGGCTCAGAACCTGATTTTCCAAACTGTGGCCACTTACTTGATGCTTTACCTCACTACGGTATTGAAAATCAATCCCGCATTTGTTGGCGGACTTATTCTCACCGTTCGTCTTATCGACTGTTTTTGGAGTCCCGTTGTCGGCAAGTTTATCGACAACCGCAATCCTAAATTAGGCAAGTATCGCACTTACCTTCTTTACGGCGGTATTCCTTTGACAATTGCCGCTTGCTTGTTGATGCTTCCTCAGGCTGCCGAGTGGTCGATGGGTGCAAAAATGGTTTATGCTACTTTAAGTTATACTGTGCTTAGTATGATTTATTCGGTAGTAAATATTCCCTACGGCTCTATTATGGCAAGTATGACCCGCGACAACAACGAGGTTCTTATTCTTACCTCTACTCGTATGGTTTGCGCCAATATCGGTCAAATTGTTGTTCAGGCTGGTTTCCCCATTGGTCTTGCATTGTTTCTCAGTCAAGCAATCAACTGGGATCAAGCAATATTTATGGCAATAGGAACAATTCCCGCATTCATTATTTTGCCGTTGCTACCTATTTTGAAAAAATGGTTGGGCAAAAAAGGTCTTTATTACACACTTCTTGCTATAGGTTTTATCGGCTTTGCTATTTTATTCTGCATTGGTAAATTTGGAGATGTTAAAAGTGAAGCTTTGACTTTATGTGTTATTAAAATCACTGATACTGTTGAAATTGCCATTACAGTAATTTATATTGCGAAGATTATGACCGGCGTTGGTTTGCTCGTAGGTTCACTTATGTGGGCTCTTGTACCTGAGGTAATTACCGATTCGGAATACCGTACAGGCAACCGTCCTGCTGCTACTGTAAACGCTCTTGCTGGTGTAGCATTCAAGGCCGGATTCTCAATTGCCGGCTGGATTACTCCTTTGGTAATGAGTTGGATCGGCTTCAATTTGTCAGAAGAACCATCAGCGTTGCCTGAAGACCCAAGTGCTTGGTTTTCTGTAATTGGTGTGTTTGCTATCGTTGGTTTTGTTCTCTTAACACTTTGTTTCTTAAGTTGCAAAGAAAACATTGCCACCACACCCGAAAAACCTGTTTCGTTTGGCGATATGTTTAAAGAGTTTAAGGCAAACAAATGTCTTCAACTTGTGCTTGGAGTATTCGTAGTAGTGTTCTTGGCATCGTTTATCAGTGCTCCTGTAAATGCTTATTATACAGAGCTTAATAGTTATTCCGACACTGTACAAAATGCAATTCTTTGGTTCACTACCATTATTCCTGCCTTGCTCCTCATTGTTGTGGCACTCTTGATTAAGAAATATCCTCTTACCGATGAGCGTCTCGACGAAATGAACCGCGAAATTGAAGCCCGCCACAAAGCATAGGTTTTCAATCGCTTAATGATATCAAAATCCTGTCGTTTTGAAATTTTTAACGGCAGGATTTTTTTGTGTTTCAAGATTTTAGAGAGATAGTAACAAACGTTATGTTAGGACTTCAAGATTTTCGGGAGATAGTAACAAACAGTTTTTTTTGACTTCAAGATTTTCGGGAGATGCTACCAAACGTTATGTTAGCATCTCAACATTTTTGCGAAATGGTAACAAAGGGTAGTTTTTTTTAAAAATCTTTCTTTAAGTTATTTGGATTTTGTTTGTTATTCCAAATGTCTGCAATCTTAATGATAGTGTTTTTATTGTCGATATAATATATGAGTTCAAAGATATATGCTCTGTAATTAGGTTTCTTGTCTTTCAAAATAGGCTCTACAAACCCCATCTCAGGAAACATTGATAGGCGAGATAATAATTTTTCTAAGTTATTGATTTTATCATTTGTAACCTAATCGCCGTAGTTTTCTTGGCAGTAAGTAAGATAAGTATCTAATTTGTCTTCGGCTTTTTTAGACCAAACAATTTTCATTGCTACTGTATTTTTGTTTGATTTTTGCTAAAACTTCCTCGTTTGATTTATAGTTACCTTTGGCAAACTGTTGTTCGGCTTCGGCTACTGAATGATATGCTTCTTCGATAGAATGAGGGCCAAAATCTGGAAAATTACCATCTTCGTTGGTGTAGTTGTCTAACGAAGTCAGCAATTGTTTTAAGATGTTAAAGTCATAGAGACTCAATATTTTGCGTATGATTGCGGTTTGTAATTCCGCTGTTCCGTTTGGTTCCATATCGTATATTTTTAATCCGTTGCTAAAATAGTGTTTTTTATTGTTATTACCTTCAAATTATTTCTTTTTTTTACCTTTGCCATCGAAAAAAGAACATCAAACATCACTAATAATTGTAATATTTATACCTATGAATCTTAAATCAAAAGCATTACCTTTAACGGTAATAACCGCATTGGCTTTAACTGCCGCTTGCAAACAGGGTGCGCAACCCTCTGAAAACGAACCAAAAGCAATCGAGTGCGAATATGTTGACGACGGCACACCTTCTATGCGCAAGGCGTTTGAAGGCAAGTTCTTGATTGGCGCTGCTATCAACGTGCGTCAGGCTGTGAGCACCGATCCTAAGGTTGTGAACGCTATCCGCAACAATTTTTCGGCTGTTGTGCCCGAAAACTGCATGAAACCCGAGGAAATACATCCCAAAAAAGACCTCTACGACTGGCGCGAGGCTGACGCTCTTGTAGAAATGGCTCAGCGCAATGGTCAGGTGCTTACCGGTCACTGCCTTGTATGGCATTCGCAACTGCCTTACTGGTTTTTGAAAGACGATATGGCTCAGCCTGTTACACGTGAAGAACTTATCAACCGTATGCGCGAGCATATCACCGCTGTGCTTACCCGTTACAAAGGCAAAATCAAAGGTTGGGACGTGGTAAACGAGGCTGTTATGGAAGACGGTTCGCTCCGTAAGTCGCCTTTCTTAAATATTATCGGTCCTGATTTTATCGAAATCGCTTTTAAGATTGCCCACGAGGTTGACCCCGATTTGGAACTCTATTACAACGACTACGGTATGGACAATCCTGCTAAGCGTGAGGGAGTTATCAAACTTGTCCGCGACCTTAAAGCAGCCGGCTGCCGTGTCGACGGTATCGGAATGCAGTCGCACGTGGCTTTCGACACCAACCTCGAAGAGTACGAAAAAAGCATTGTGGCATACGCCGCCGAGGGTGTTAAGGTGATGATTACCGAACTCGACCTCAGCGTTTTGCCTTGGCCTACCGGCAATTACGGTGCTGCTGTGGAGACCAACTTTGAGTATATGAAAGAGATGAACCCCTACACCGACAGCCTTCCCGCTGCCAAGGCTCAGGAGCAGACCGACTTTTTTGTAAAACTCTTTAAAATCTATCTCGACCACGCCGACGTTATCGACCGTGTAACATTCTGGGGACTTACCGACGGCGACAGTTGGAAAAACGGCTGGCCTATGCCCGGTCGCACCGACTATCCCCTCGCCATCGACCGCAACTATCAGACAAAGCCCTTTGTAGACGCTATAATCAAATTGGCGGAGGAGTATAAATAGACTTGTTTTTTGTTTATATTTTTTTGGTGATTCAGATTTATTATTTTATATTTGCTGTAATTTAAATACGGTTCTTAAATTGATTTTTATACATTTAACCAATTACCAATATGACACAGAAAAGATATTTGTTCCCTGCCGACTACATGGCAGACCCTGCTGTTCACATTTTCAACGGCAAAATCTTTATCTATCCCTCTCACGACTGGGAGGCTCATGCCGAAGAAGATGACGACGGCGGACACTTCCAAATGAAAGACTATCATGCGCTCTCGATCGACGGCGACCCGATGAACGGTCCTGTTACCGACCATGGCGTAATTTTCGACGTTAAGGATGTGCCGTGGGCAGAAAAACAGTTGTGGGACAGCGACGTGGTAGAGAAAAACGGCAAATACTACTACATATTCTCAGGCAAGGGATACGATGGCGTGTTCCGTCTTGGCGTGGCTGTGGCTGACAAACCCGAAGGTCCTTTCATTCCGCAACCGCAACCCATCCGTGGCTCGTTCTCTATCGACCCCTGCGCGTTTAAAGACGACGATGGCACTATCTACACATATTTCGGCGGTCTCTGGGGCGGACAACTCCAATGGTGGCAGCCTTTCGCTCCCGGCTTTGCTCCTATCCACGGCAAGCATGGCGACGACAACGGTCTCGTAGATATGGGTGCCGAACCCACTCGCAACGGCGAACTTTTTGCAAAACCCGAAATGCCCGCTCTCCCAAGTTTCGTAGTTAAGATGAGCGACGATGTATTGCAATTCGCCGAGGCTCCCCGTCCAGTGCTTGTTGTTGACAACGACGGCAAACCCCTCAAAGCAAGCGATCCCCACCGTTTCTTCGAGGCTTCGTGGATGCACAAGTACAACGGCAAGTATTACCTTTCGTACTCCACCGGCGACAGCCACATGCTCTGCTACGCTATCGGCGACAATCCTTACGGACCGTTCACCTATCAGGGCGTAATTCTCACTCCCGTAGTAGGATGGACCACTCACCACGCCATTGCCGAATACAAAGGCAAATGGTATCTTTTCCACCACGACTGTGTTCCCTCTGAGGGAAAGACATGGCTCCGCAGCCTTAAAGTTTGCGAATTGCAATACGATAAGGACGGCAAGATTCTGACTATCGAAGGCTTAGACAAGTAGCCTTCTACTATAATGGGATACCGCTGCGGTTGTTTTGTCTGTCGCGGCGGTCTCCCTTTTTGTTTTTAATTTATAATGCTTTGTTTGATGAGAAAAATGATTATAAAAAAGACGAGACTATTGTTGTTGCTCGTTGTAACGGCATTTTGGGGCTGCTACTCTAACTATACTATCCGCCCTGGTCAGGCATTTTTCAAAAATTTCACCTACGAGGGCAGCGACTCCTATTTTGACTCCACCCTTCTTACCCCGGGAAAGATGTGGAACCCTATTTTGCAAGGTTCGCATCCGGGCACAAGTATTTGCCGCAAGGGTAACGACTTTTATATGGCTTCGGCTACGTTTTCGATGTACCCTGCCATACCCATTTATCACAGTACCGACTTGGTAAACTGGGAACTGATTAATTTTGCGCTGCCCACCGAGCAGCAGTATCTCAACTCGTCGCTACGCAGCAACGAGGGCATCTATCCGCCCACCATACGTTACAATCAGGAGCGCGATATGTTCTATATATCAGGCACTTTTGTGGGTGGCGGCGGACACTTTATTATTTCCACCAAAGACCCCGCAGGACAATGGACAAATCCGCAGTATGTGTTTGGTGTGCTCGGCATTCATGCTACCCTGTTTTTCGATGATGATGGAAAAACCTACCTTATCCACCAGGGCGACCCCACCTACGACCCGCCATACGATGGATTTAAGGTTATATATATACAAGAATTCGACCTTGACAAAGGTGCTACAGTGGGAGAGAGGCACGCGATTCTCGAGGGCGGACACGATTTGTCGCAACGTCCCGGATGGCTGGAGTCGCCGCACTTGTACAAGCACGAGGGGTATTACTACCTGTCGGCTTCGGAGGGCGGAAGTCTCGGCAAATGGTTCGCTTCGTGCATCTACCGTTCTAAAAATATCTGGGGACCTTATGAGCATTACGAACACAATCCCAACCTGACCCAGCGCTACCTCGAACGCAAGCCCAACCAGATATCCTGTGTGGGTCACGCCGACTATATCGAACTTGCCGACGGACGCTGGTACGTTATTTTCCAAGCCATGCGCGAGGATGAGTTCAATGGCAACTTTATGTGCAAGGAGACATTCTTGATGCCCGTGAATTGGACAGAAGACGGTTGGCCTACCGTGGTGGCTCACGACGAACCTCTTCCAAGAGTTATCGAGACGCCTTTTGCTGGTACAAGTTACAGTTCGGAACGCCGTTTTATTCCCCACGCTAATATCAAGATGGACGAGCATTTCTACTCCGACACTCTTTCTAAATACTGGTCGTTTTTGCGCACGCCTATTGGTACGGCATTTTTCCCAAATGGCGAAGAAGGTATCAATATTCCTTTGGAAATCAATAATTTCCGTAGCGTCCGCCACTGTGGATTCCTTGCCCTGAGGGTGCTTAACAATAAGTTCTCGTTTGGCACGGTGATGGACTTTATGCCCGAAACCGACCACGAATTTGCAGGACTGGCTATGTTTCTCGGCGACCGAAACACAATGCAATATGGCGTTACAAGAAGCGGCGAAAGAATTGTGCTTCGTCTTAAAAAAGTGGTGCTCAACGAGTCGCTCGAAAATGTGTTGGAGGCTGAGTGCGATATCACCGAAAATTTCCATGGCCGTATCTGCCTCAATATCGACAATTATAAGGATGAGACATTCACAGCAAAGTTCCGTTTCGATGAAGATGATGATTGGCAGATACTTACAGACAAAATGTCGACCGATTATATGAATGTCAACAAACCCAACAATCATGCGTTTTCGGGTGATTTTATCGGCATTTACGGTTCACAAGAAGAAGATTAATATTTACTCTACTAATTTATAACTTAATGATGACCAATATTTTAACACTTTTAAGCGGGAGGTGCTATGTCAGATAGAATGACTAAATTCCGCTGGGTGATTTGTTCGTTGCTCTTTGTGGCAACAACGGTGAATTATCTCGACCGTCAGGTGCTTTCTCTTACGTGGAAAGACTTTATCGCCCTCGACTTTCATTGGAACGACAATGATTATGGCAACATAACTGCCGTTTTCTCAATTTTTTACGCGGTGATTTCGCTCTTTGCCGGCAAATTTATCGACTGGATGGGCACCAAAAAGGGCTACATCTGGGCTATTGTGATATGGTCGGTGGGCGCGTGCCTTCACGCTGCCTGCGGCGTTGCTACAATGTCGCTTGCAGGAGTGGACAATGTGGAGGCTCTCCGCGCTATCGAAAAAGGCTCTGAAATTGCATTGACGGTATCCACCATCAGTGTCTGGCTGTTTCTCGGATGCCGCATCATACTTGCCACTGGCGAGGCGGGCAACTTCCCGGCGGCTATCAAGGTAACAGCCGAATATTTTCCCAAGAAAGACCGCGCATACGCAACGTCGATTTTCAACGCAGGAGCATCTGTGGGCGCACTTGCAGCACCTCTTACCATTCCTCTATTGGCTAAGAGTATGGGCTGGGAAATGGCGTTTATCATTATCGGTTCTATCGGTTTTATTTGGGCGGGATTATGGCTCTGGCTATATTCTGCACCATCGAAAAGCAAGCGCGTAAACCAAGCAGAACTCGCTTATATCGAGTCCGACAAGGCTAACGAGGCTACGGCTTCCGACGCAAAGACCGAGAGCGACGGTCCTAAATTCTCGATTCTTGACTGTTTCAAATATCGTCAGACTTGGGCGTTTATCGTTGGCAAGTTTATGACCGACGGCGTTTGGTGGTTTTTCCTCTTTTGGGCACCGGCATATTTCTCCGAACTTGGCTATCCGTCCACATCTACAATGGGTCAGTTGCTGATATTCATACTCTACGCTATTGTTACAGCGGTGTCGATTGTTGGCGGCTATCTGCCCAAGATATTTGTAGAGCGTCTTGGTATGGATCCTTACGCCGGACGTATGAGGGCGATGCTGATATTCGCATTCTTGCCAATATTCGCAATGTTTGCACAACCGTTGGCAAGTACTTCGGTTTGGTGGCCTTGCATAATTATTGGTCTCGCAGGCGCGGGTCATCAGGCTTGGTCGGCCAACCTCTATTCTACCATTGGCGATATGTTCCCAAAATCTGCCATTGCAACTATCACTGGTATAGGTACTTTGTTTGGCGGACTTTGTTCGTTTGCAATCAACAAATGCTCTGGAAAATTATTCACTCACGCTGAGGAACTTGGCGAGGGATTCACATTCTTTGGCGTTACTGGCAAACCCGCCGCATATATGATGGTGTTCTGCTATTGCGCTGTGGCTTACCTAATTGCGTGGGTTATTATGAAAACATTAGTGCCAAAATACAAACCGATAATTCATAATTCATAATTTGTAATTCATAATTCATAATTGCCATCTGGCAGCAGCCAATTATGCATTATGCATTATGAATTATGCATTAAAAAAAACTTTTTTGAAATGAAAACATTTATAACGGATAATTTTTTACTTAAAAATAAGACGGCGCAGACGCTTTACCACAACTACGCCAAAAATCAGCCGATTATCGACTATCACTGCCATCTTTCGCCCAAGATGATTACCGAAAACCACAAGTTCGACAACATTGCTCAGGCGTGGCTCTATGGCGACCATTACAAATGGCGTGCTATGCGTGCCAATGGTATCGACGAAAAATTCGTTACCGGCAGCGGAACTGATTACGAGAAGTTTAAGGCGTGGGCGCAGACAGTTCCCTACGCGTTGCGCAATCCGCTCTATCATTGGACTCACCTCGAACTCAAAGACTATTTCGGCATCGACGACCTTCTCAATCCCGACTCTGCCGACGCTATTTGGCAAAAGACCTCCGAGATGCTCTCGCAAGAGGATTTCCGCGTGTGGGGATTGCTCAAAAAGATGAATGTGGCAACCCTCTGCACCACCGACGACCCTGTGGATTCGCTTGAATATCATATCCAAATCAAAAACAGCGGCTGCCCGATAAAAGTGCTGCCCGCTTGGCGACCCGACAAGGCTTCGGAAGTGTCGGACGCAAAGGCTTACAATGCGTATATCAACAAGTTGTCGGAGGTTTCGGGAGTGGAGATTAACTCGTTTAACGCGCTGTTTGATGCCTTAGACCGCCGTATCGACCATTTTCACGATTGCGGTTGCCGTTTGGCAGATTTTGGTTTGGATTTTCTCTATTCTGAATCGTATTCTGATGCCGAAATCGAAAACATTTTCCAAAAAGTGCGCACAGGTTACAGCCTTACCGCCGAGGAAATTCTCAAATTTAAGAGCGCAGCCCTCTATCGTTTTGCCGTTCAGGTGCATAAAAAAGGTTGGACGCAGCAATTCCACGCCGGACCTATCCGCAACAACAATACCCGTTTGCTTACATCGCTTGGTCCCGATACAGGATTCGACAGCATCGGCGATTTTTCGCAAGCGCAGAGTATGGCAAGATTTTTAGACAAAATGGATTCTACCGACCAACTTGCCAAAACCATACTTTATAATATTAATCCCGCTGACAACGAGGTGTTTGCCACAATGATAGGCAATTTTCAAGACGGCAGCGTCCCCGGTAAAATGCAGTGGGGTTCGGCTTGGTGGTTTTTGGATCAGAAAGACGGCATCGAAAAACAACTCAACTGTCTGAGTTGCCACGGTTTGCTGAGCCGTTTTGTAGGAATGTTGACCGACAGCCGCAGTTTCCTCTCATATCCGCGTCACGAATATTTCCGCCGCATACTCTGCAACATCCTTGGCACCGACGTAGAAAACAACGAACTGCCCAACGATATCACCCTCCTCGGCAATATGGTTAGCGATATCTGCTACCGCAATGCTAAACAGTATTTTGGGTTTTAATTGTTTACACAATAGAAATATAAAGGGAGGGAATGAGGGTTCTCTCCCTTTTTTGAAAACTATGGAGAAATTCTTTGTATATTTTATAAAACAAAAGAGAGCCAAATATGAAACGTTTTATGCCATTAGTTAATATCAACCTATTGATATCTGTCATTATGGTTTGGCTACCAATAGATTGGTTAGGTCTTGAATTAATCTTTATTTATTTTTTATTATGTGGCTTATTGGCAGGATTGATGTTGTGGTGGAGTAAAAAAGACCATAAACCTTTGACTTTGTTTTTGTTATTTCTATTATCATTTGGTCTCTTTTTTAAATTAGGGACATTATACGATGCATATAGGTGTAATATAACTCATTCTGTCGTCTACGCTGAATTAAAAGATAAACATATTAGTAAGAAATCACATTATTTTGACTTCCATTGTCAAGGTGATGATATTTCAATTGTTGTGGGAAGTGACGAGTATAAAAATGACTTTTTGTTTGAATCAGTATTACTATTAATTACTCCTGAAACTGAAATATTGAAAAACAAAAACGAAGTCTCCGACTTTGAAAAACGCAAATTCAAATATCCCGTAGAATACCGCAACAACTTGGAATACGGCAACGACAGTTACGACTATTATTTTGTTGAGCCATATACAGCATTGAACAACTTTGGATTGCGCCGTGTTACCGAAAAGATTGAAAATTCTAGCCGAGTATTATACTACCAAAACGTTAATCCATTCCTCGACTCAGTTGCCCACCCTGTTAAAGAAGGATTTCAAACCGCCACCAACCGTGCCAAGGTAGACACGTCATTTGCCTTTCTTTTTCACGATGGCATCTACACCAAAGAGCAGGTTTTTGAAGAAATACCTGAGGCAAAGGAGTATTATTATAAGTATTACAAAGAGTCTGAATAGCGGCAAAGTTTTTTTGTATTTTCCAAAACTATCTCTATCTTTGCACTTAACAAAAAAAAACTCATTCATATTATGGGACGCTTTGTAAACCCTTTCACCGATGTTGGCTTCAAGATTGTCTTCGGACAGGAGATAAGCAAACCCCTGTTGCTGTTTACGCTTCCCGATATGCCCGAGTTCCGCACCGATGTGGTCTTGATGGACACCAAAACCAAGAGTATGTTCTCCGACGACATCAAGATGACCTTCTTGCAACTACCGCTCTTTAACAAAGAGGAGGCAGAATGTGAAACTGTTTTTGAGAAATGGATTTATATATTTAAGAATATGAATATTTTGGAAAGAATG
>JAGCYI010000230.1 GCA_017960885.1 Bacteroidales bacterium | reverse complement strand
GTAGCACTGACCGGTGACTACGGTGGTGCGGACTATCTGAACCAATTCGGCGTAGGTGGCTTTGCGGTGCTTGATGCCGATGTCTGCGCCTTTTTGGTTGTTGATAAAATCCATTTCGGAGTCGATGCTGTCGGGGAGGTTTGGTGTGGAGGGGTCGCACGATTCAAAATAGAGTTTCGATTTTTCTTCGTGTGCACGGCCAAGGGCAAGGGCTTTTGATTTTCCAATTTTTTGGGCAGTGAGTGCCATCCAAAGAGTGTGACGGAATGCATCTACCATTCCTCCCGAACCGTCGCCGTCGAATTCAGGGTCGTTGACGAGGGTCTGCGCTTCGGCGGCTGCCATTTGCGACAGTTTGTAGGTGCGCAGAGCGGCCAAAGGATGCTGACGAACCCATTTGCGCTCGGGCTGCGAAAGGTTTTTATATGACTGAAAGGCGTTTTGTGCCGTTGAAAATATGCTCATTGTGAGAAAAAATGCTAATAATATAAAGTGTTTCATTCTTCGTCGTCGGTTTCGTCGGAAGATTCCTTGTCGATAATTACCACAAACTCGCCCTTGGGAGGCTTGGTGTTGAAAGCGGCGATAAGTTCATCGGGAGTGCCGCGGAGAGTTTCTTCGTAAACCTTTGAAATTTCGCGCGATATTGATACCATTCGGTTTTCACCAAAGTATTTCTTTATCTCTTCCAAGAGTTTAAGTATTCGATAAGGTGACTCGTACAAAATAATTGTAATATTGAGCGATGCCCAATAGGTAAGTTTTTTCATTCGTCCCTTTTTCTGCGGAAGGAAACCCGCAAAAAGGAAACTCTCGCAGCCGAAACCCGAATCCACAAGGGCAGGCACAAAAGCCGTTGCTCCGGGCAGACATTCCACATCTACGCCGAGGTTAATGCATTCTCGCACAAGCATAAAGCCCGGGTCGGAAATTGCGGGTGTGCCGGCGTCGGAAATCAGCGCGATATTCATACCGCCGTAAATCTGTTGCGCATAACGCTGACAGGTTTCGTGTTCGTTAAACTTGTGGTGACTTGCCGTGCGGGTGGTAATCTCAAAATGCTTCAAAAGTCCTGCGCTTGTGCGAGTGTCCTCACAGAGAATCAGATCCGCCTCTTTGAGAATGCGGATAGCGCGGAAAGTCATATCCTCCAAATTGCCTACGGGAGTGGGTACGATATAAAGTTTTGCCATATTAAAAATCTGTTACAAAGTCTTTTACAAGGTTAAAAATGCCGTTGTAAGCGGGCATCGGAATAATCTCGGCACGGTCGTAAATATTGTGGTACTCCTTGTACGTTCCGAGGGTGTAAATATACAAACTTTTTACGCCTTTCTTATAAAAAAAATAGTGGTCGCTGTTGGCAGCCTCTCCCCTACTTTGAATTATGGGTACGTAATTATTTGTATTATTGATATTTACAAGAAAATCAAACTCATCTTTCAGCACCGAACCGTTAACCACCATAATGCCCTCATCGCCACTGCCAAGCATATCTAAGTTGATGAGTGTCTTGATTTTAGACAAAGGGAAATACGGGTTTCGGGTGTAATAATAACTACCAAACAAACCAAGTTCCTCGCCGCTAAAAAGTATAAAGGCAAGCGAATAATGCTGTGGCGACATATTGGCGAACTCACGTGCAAGGTCCATAACCATAGCCGTTCCCGATGCGTTGTCGTGAGCGCCGGGGAAATAGGCATCGCGTCCGAGAGTGCCCACGTGGTCGTAATGGCCGGTTATCACCTTAAATGTATCAGTTTCGCCGGGAATGATACCTATAATATTATGTGTGATGTATCCGTGTTTTAGTTGTGCATCAAGATGAATCGACGCACGTTTTTTATTGTGAATCAAGGCTTTGCTTACATAAAACTTTGCACTCTTGTTTTGATGGTCGGCTATGCCCTGAGGAGGAAGTTTGTCAACTGCAAACAGCGTTATATCAGCCACTTGCATACTGTCGCTTTTACGAAAATCCTTTGAAAATTTGATATTACAATTCACCGATTGGTTTGCCGGATATACCACAAAATCTCTTCCCGCTTTTAAAGTATCCTTGCCTGCCACGATATATGCGTCTTTGTCAAAAACATTGGCAGTGAGCGCAAACGGCTGCATTATAGGCTTGATACCGAGCAACTTAAACTCCTCGCACAAATATTCAGCCGCCAACGAATCGCCGCCGAAGGCATATCCACGACCGTGAAATTCGGGGCTGCACAATGTTTTGAGAATTTTTCGTGCATAATCCTCGTTCTGAGCCGTCAGAGGGGCATAAATCGCGACTAAAAAAAGCAGAATAAAAAGTTTCTTTAACATATTTTATGTATATAATAGGTTACAAAGATACATTTTTAATAAAAAAAATGGTGGTGTAAGAAAATAAATTTGTAATTTTGGCTGTTTTTAAAAACGATAATTTTAATTTTATGTAATATGAAAAAACTAATTCTATTAGCAACGGCATTTGCAGCCGCTTCTACATTCTTCTCGTGCAACTCGGGAGAAATCGAGCGCCTTCGCGCACAGAACGACAGTCTTCGTAGCGTAGCCACCACAGGAGGCATCCAAATCGACGAGTATTTCGCCGCATTCAACCAAATTCAGGATAACCTCAAACAAATCAAGGAGAAAGAACAGATTATCACCGTTCGCACAGGTGACGGTCAGGAACTCACAAGTTCGCAGGCCGACGCTATCAACGAGGACATTCTCAGCATCTACGACCTCTTGCTTAAAAACAAGCAGACCATCGCCGACCTCAACAAAAAAATGCAGAAAGACGGCGTTAAAAACAAAGAGATGGCTAAAACCATCCAACTTCTTACTCAGCAAGTTACCGAGAAAGACAACGAAATTACTGATTTGAAAGACAAACTTGCAAAACTTAATTTCGACGTTGAACAACTCAACACTCAGGTGGCTCAGTTAGACAGCACATTGCAGGCAGAGCAAGAGGCAAGCGCAGAAAAATCTGAAATCATTTCGGCTCAGGACCTCGCTCTCAACACTGTTTACTACGTAATCGGCACCAAGAAAGAGTTGATGAACCGCAACGTGATCTCTCGCGAAGGCTTGTTCAAAGGTTTGAAAATTGGCGACAGTTTCGACCGCGAGTACTTCACCAAAGTGGATATGCGCTCAATCGACGAAATTCCGATCAACACCAAGAGCATCCGCATCCTCTCTACTCACCCCGCTGGCAGTTACGAAGAGGTTAAGAGCGGCAACAACATCAGCAAAATCGCTATCAAGGATGCCAACGCATTCTGGGAGCGCAGCAAGTTCTTAGTGATTATGGTTGAATAATATCAACAAGAAATATTAAAAAAAAAGTGTCCAAAGATTTTGGACACTTTTTTTTATACCAACAAATCTGTAATTTCCTTTAATTCCGCCACTTCGGCGTCAACCTTATATTGACATTCCTTGTGTTTCCGATTAAAAAATATGCATTTGAGACCATAGTCCACAGCGCCGGCGATGTCGGCTTCGGGGTCGTCGCCAATCACGAGGGTTTCTGACGGCACTGCGCCTGTTTTTTCAAAGGCATAGTCAAAAAACTGACGGCTGGGTTTCAATGCTCCCGCCTCATCGCTAATTATCGACATATCAAACAGTTGTTCAATACCCGAATTGCGCATTTTGCGTTTTTGAACCTCGAGAAAGCCATTGGTGATAACATAAAGTTTGTAACCACGTGATTTCAAGGTTTTAAGCATCTCCTCAGCACCGGGAACAAGTTCTTTTTTGTATGTGGTGGCGTCGAGATAAGCCTCGTTTACTTTCATAGAAAGTTCAAAATCGTCCAAGCCGAGATTTTTGAATGTCTGATTAAAACGGGTGCGTATAAGTTCCTCCTTGGTGATTTTCAGGTTTCGGTAATCGGCCCACAAACCGTCGTTAACTATATAATATTCAGGCAAAAAGTTTTCGATAGGACCAAAATGCTTTTCCAAATGGTATTTTTCGTAACTCTCAATCATAGCGAGTTTAGAGTTGGCCGAAAAATCCCAAACGGTATTGTCCCAATCAAAAAACAGATATTTTATATTGCTGAATTTCATATAATTAGTGTAATTTACCTATCAACCTCAAAAATTCTTCGCGGGTAGAAACATTTTTGTGAAAAATGCCTGTAAAAGCCGATGTGGTGGTAACAGAATTTTGTTTCTGCACTCCGCGCATCATCATACAAAGGTGGCTTGCCTCTATCACCACTGCCACTCCGAGAGGGTGAAGGGCGTTTTGAATACAGTCGCGAATCTGCATTGTAAGGCGTTCCTGAACCTGCAGACGGCGCGAATAAGCGTCAACCACTCGGGCAATTTTGCTAAGTCCTGTTATACAGCCGTTTGGAACGTATGCCACGTGCGCCTTGCCAAAAAACGGCAGAAGATGGTGCTCGCAAAGCGAATAAAGTTCAATATCTTTTACAAGAACCATCTGGGAATAATCTTCTTTAAAAATGGCTCCTTCGAGAATTTTTTGTGGGTCGGTGTAGTAGCCTTGGGTGCAAAACTGCATAGCCTTGGCCACACGCATAGGAGTATCCTTAATTCCCTCACGCTCAGGGTCGTCGCCCACGGCTGCAAGCATATTGCGCACCGACGAGGCAATGGTCTGAGTGGTGTCTTCTTTATATCGTTCTACCTTCACGTAGCGGGTTTTCTCGTCGAGAGAAAGACCTTGTTGTATAAAATCAATCATCGCTTTGGCAATAGTATTTTTTTATTATTTTTGTAATTGCAAAAGTAAACCATTTTTTTCTAACTAATGCAAAATTAAATGAAACATTGCCTTAAAGTTTTGGTTTGTGCATCCACAGAAGGCGAAATAGCGGGGATAAAGCCATCCGACACCGTTGACACGCTCGTTACGGGGGTAGGATATTTTTCTACCGTATATAATCTTACGAAGACGCTACTTTTGCACGAATATTGCTTAGTATTCGCAGTAGGCATTGCGGGCGATTATCGTTTGGATAATCCGGTGCCGCAGATGTATGTTGTTGAAAAGGCAAGGTTTGCCGACACAGGATTTGAAGGCGTGAAAGGCGAGTTCGTTCCGCTTGTAGGGTCAAAATTTATGTCTGGCAACGAGTTTCCGTTCAGCAACGGCGTGATACACAGCCACCTGGCTCAGCATTTGGCTCAGCATTTCGGCATAAATATGTGCACCGCCAACACTGTAAACCGAACCCGCACGGATAGGGAATATATTGATGAAATGTTGACCCGTTTTCCTGCCGAAATAGAGACGATGGAAAGTGCCGCGCTCCACTATGTAGCGCAGTTACAAGGAGTTCCGATGATAGAGATACGCACCTCGTCGAACCACGTTGCGCCCAAAAGCGCAGAAAAATGGAAGATAGCCGAGGCGGTTGAGGTTCTTAACAATTTTTTAAATAAACAGATTTTGTGTCAAGACATTAACGATTTAACAAAAATAATTTGCCAATATTGAGCAAAATAATTACTAATTTAGCCGCATGAAAAAATGGCTGTGTAATATAAGGATACTGATGACGGCTGCTCTCACCTTTTGGTGTTGTGCAGACGTGTCGGCACTGCCTTGCGACGACCTTAACTGTAAAATTACACAGATCATTATCAACACCGACACGCTTATCGAATACAACTTAAATTCGCTCTCGAATAATCCCGACATAAAAATGCCCTACGACCACAACAGCATCAAGTTTGTGTTTTTGGGCGAAACAGCCGACATCAATTGTCAGGGACAAATCGAATACTGCACTTTTCTCGAAAACTACAACGAAACGTGGACACCGTGGTCGAACCTCCGCGAAGCCGACTTTGTAAACCTGCGCGACGGCAACTATGTGTTCAAGGTACGTGCAAAGTTTTCCGACGAGGTGATAAGCAATATTGCCGAATACAAGTTCACAATCAAGCCGCCGTTTTTCCGTTCAAAATGGGCGTATATACTTTATATTCTGATAATTGCTATCACAGCCACCACTATTGTCTATGTTTACAAACGCTCATTCAACCGCGAACGAGCCACACTGCTGCAAGCTCTCAACGAGCGCACACGCGGTCTCGAGGATACCAACCAAGAGTTGAAACGCCAAAAAGATTCGCTCGACAAAACAATCAAAGACCTTTCGATGCTGAGCTCGGCTGGTCAAAACATCATCAAAAACCTATCTATCAAAGAGATATCGCTTGCATGCTACAGAGAATTAAACAATTTTTTCCATACCGACAACCTCAGCATAGGCATTTTCAACGCTGTGCACAATAGTATCGACTTTTCTGCATTTATTATGGACGGAGAGCTAATGCCCTTTGCCCGTTACAACTTAGACAACATCGACAATATGAACGTTTGGAGCTTTCTCAACCAAAAATCTATTGTTCTCGATGATTACAAAAAGCAGATTAGCGACTACATCGCACCAGAATTCAAACCCGACACCGACATCTGCGGCTCGGCGGTTTTTATTCCTCTGTTCGACAATGAGATGACCGTGGGCGTGATGTCGCTCACCAACCCTGAACAAAATTACTTTTCAAACTATCACATAAGCATTATCCACAACTTTGCCACGTACGTAGAAACGGCAATCGCCAACTTCTACATTTTCCGCAAGTTAAACACTCAGAAACGACTTTTGGAAGACCGTGGCACACAGTTGGAAGAGACCTACAACAACCTGAAAATATCTCAGGAAACCGTCGCCAAGGTCAACAGCGAACTTTCAAAACTATCAGTAGCTGTAAAAAACACCGACAATGCAGTTTCGATTTTCGACGCCGACGGTAATCTCGAATGGGTAAACATCGGATACACAAAGGTTTACGGATATTCTTTCGACGATGTGATGCACAATAGCTTTAACATCGAAACTGTGTTTAAAGACCAAAGTGTAATTGCAAAATACCGCAAGGTTTACGAAGAAGGCCGCTCCCTAAGTTTCTCACATTCAAATATCAACGCTGACGGACGCTTAGTTTGGCTACAGACCACGCTAACGCCGATTCTCAACAACGACGGTAAAAGCGTGAACCAAATTGTTGCAGTAGAATCCGACATTACTGACCAGAAAAACGCTGAATCTGAGATAATTAAACAGCGAAACGAAATCGACATCAAGAACAAGGACCTCACCAAGAGTATCGAATACGCCTCCATTATCCAAAAAGCCCTCATGCCCGACGAAAACTCATTCAGGCACTTCTTCAAGCATGTATTCATGCTCAATATGCCCAAGGACATCGTCAGCGGCGACTTTTTCTGGATTACCCAAAAGTTTGGCAGAAAATACTTCGCACTGTGCGACTGTGCGGGTCACGGCGTTCCGGGCGCATTCGTAAGCCTTATGGGCAAGATGTTTCTCGACGAAATTCTCCACACTGTTAAACTTGAGGATTCGCCAGCCGTTATCATCCGACAGCTCAACGACAAGATGCACGAATCGGTGTCGAGCCTTAGCGACAAGGTGGGCGGCATCGACGGTATGGACCTCAGTTTCTGCATTGTAAACTCACGCAACACCATGCTGCAATACGCCGGAGCATACCGACCGCTGTTTATTGTGCGCAATGGCGAACTCATCAAGGTGCTTCCCGACCGTTGCTCACTTGGCAACATAGCCGCCGACGACGATTTCACATTCACCAACCACGACATTCCTTTAAAGGAAAACGACTTAATTGTGCTGTCGTCAGACGGTTACGCCGACCAGTTCGGTCACGTCAACGGCAAAAAACTTGGAAGAAGCAATTTTGCAGAATTGCTTGTAGAGGCGTCGAAACTAGACACCAACGAGATGGCTGAGTTTTTCGACACCAAGCACCGTGAATGGAAAGGCGATCTCGAACAGGTAGACGACATACTCGTAGCCGGCATCCGCATTACATTCGACACTGCAGAGAAGCTCTACGACGACGATGATGACGAATAATTAACACTAACTCCTTAATAACATGATAAAAAGAATACTATTAACAGCAGCAGCCATTATTACTTTATCAATCACAGCCAAGGCGCAGTGGTTTGTTGGCGGCAACGCATCGGTAAACATCCAGAACTCAACAGTTTACGCAAATATAGCACCTGAATTTGGTCGCAGGTTTGTAAACGGAAAACTTGCAGTGGCAATATCTCCGTTTGCATCGTACTACAAGACCAGAGGCAACGATCCGCAGTCGACATACGGCGGAAGGGCATACGCCACTTTTGATATTTACGACGGATTGTATGCCGTAGGAGGCTTTCAAGTAGAGAGTTACAAACGCTACAACGGAGAAGGCCGCAAATGGCAAGTCTCTTTACCCGTGGGCGCAGGCTACCGCAGATGCTTCGGCGACCTATGCGTGTACGCAGAAGTAACCTACGACCTGCTTTTCAACGAAGATTCTTACGGCGAGAACCCAATGATAAGGGCGGGTGCCAACTATAGTTTTTAGCGCCCGCCCTCAATATTCTAATATAATCCAGGAAGATTAAAATCTGAACTTGGTGAGTTCTTCAAACTCCTTGGCACGTTTTTTCACCATCTCGTCGGTAAGGAGCTGGAGGTTTTCTGTGCCGAAACGCTCGCAGCAGAAACTGCCCATGATGCTTCCTGCCACCACTGCCGATTTCACAGTTTCAAAATCGGTCTTGCCCTTGGCTGCGATATAGCCTGAGAATCCGCCTGCGAAACTGTCGCCTGCGCCTGTGGGGTCGCAAACATTCTCCAAAGGCAACGCGGGAGCGAAAAACATCTTGCCATCTTTTGAGAACAGCAACGCGCCGTTGTCGCCCTTCTTTATAATAAGGTAGCGCAAACCACGGTCGAGTATTTTCTTTGCGGCTGTGGGCAGCACAAACTCGCCCGAAAGCTGACGCGCCTCCTCGTCGTTGATAGTCAGCACATCCACCATCGAGATGGTTTCGTCAAGCTCGTCGGGAGTGTTGTTCATCCAATAGTTCATGGTGTCCATAATTATCAGCTTGGGACGGCGGCTCATCTTTTCGATAATCGCCTTCTGAATAGAAGGAGTGATATTTCCGAGCATAAGCACGTCGGCATCTTGATAGCGCTGAGGCACTTCGGGGTTAAAATTGGCAAACACGTTGAGTTCGGTGGTGAGGGTGGTGCGCTGGTTCATATCCTTATTGTATTTGCCAGCCCAGAACATGGTCTTGCCTTTCTTCTCCACAATCACGCCATCGGTGTTCACATTTTTGGAGTGAAGAATATCGAAATATTCATCGGGAAAATCACCTCCCACTACTGAAATAATTCCGGCATCCACCTTAAAATAGCTTGCTGCCAATGCGATATACGGCGACGCTCCGCCTATAATCTTATCTGTCTTGCCCATAGGGGTTTCAATGGCGTCGAATGCGAGACTGCCTGCTACTGCTAATTTTTTCATACTAATGCGTTAGAATTAAAGTTTCTTTTTGGCAAATATAAAAAAAACGGCACTGAATACAAAATTCAGTGCCGCATAATTTCATGAAAAAATTTATTCAGCCACAACTTCTTCCTCACCACCGATAAAGTCGAAGCCTGTGTATTTGCGCAATACTTCAGGAATTTCGATACGGTCGGCTTTCTGATAGTTTTCGAGAATAGAAGCCACGATACGGGGCAATGCAAGACCGCTGCCGTTGAGAGTGTGGCAGAGCTTTGTGCGTTTGTCGCCGTCCTCTTTGAAACGAAGTTTCAATCGGTTTGCCTGATAAGATTCAAAGTTGGATACCGAGCTTACCTCGAGCCATTTGCCCTGAGCGGCGCACCAAACCTCAAAATCGTAAGTCATAGCCGATGTAAAGCTCATATCACCGCCGCAGAGACGGATGATACGGTAAGGCAGACCAAGTTTCTTAACCAAGCCTTCTACGTGAAGTACCATGATTTCCAAAGCCTTGTACGATTTTTCAGGGTGAACGATCTGTACGAGCTCCACCTTGTCGAATTCGTGCAAACGGTTGAGACCCTTAACGTCAGAACCGTAGCTGCCGGCCTCGCGACGGAAACACGGAGTGTAGGCGCAGTGGCGGATAGGCAACTGGTTGGCGTTGAGAATCATATCGCGGTATATGTTGGTTACGGGAACTTCGGCTGTGGGCACGAGATAGAGGTCGTCTTGCTCGCAGTGGTACATCTGACCCTCTTTGTCGGGCAGCTGACCAGTGCCGAATCCAGAATCCTTGTTTACGAGTACAGGGGGTTCAACCTCCAAATATCCCGACTTGCCGGCCTCATCTAAGAAGAAGTTGATGAGCGCACGCTGCAATTTTGCGCCTTTGCCCTTGTAGAGCGGGAAGCCCGCGCCGGTGATTTTAACGCCGGTAGCAAAGTCGATAATGTCGTATTTTTTGGCGAGGTCCCAGTGCGGAAGCGGCTCAAAACCCTCATAAACAGGATTTTCGCCACCACGGCGAATCTCCACGTTGTCGTCGGCGCTCTTGCCGGGCGCAACGAGTTCGTAAGGCAGGTTGGGGAGTGTCACCAAGATGTCAAACAATTCCTTGTCTAACGCCTCGAATTTTTCCTCATCTTCCTTCACCTTGTTTTTCAGGTCGGTAGACTTCTGCTTCATAGCATCAGCCTCGTCTTTCTTGCCCTGTTTGTAGAGGTCGCCAATCTGCTTAGCAAGGTTGTTTTGCTCGGCCTTGCCGTCTTCCATCTGTTTCTGGATTTCGCGTTTCTGGCGGTCGAGTTCCACAATTTTTTCCACTGCTGCTCTTGCGTCGCGGTTTTTGATAGCGAGACGCTCAATCACAAACTCGGGATTGTCGGTTATTGTCTTTACTAAAAGCATGGTTTGTTACTTTTAATTGTTTTTGTTGTCAGATATTTAAATGCAAACTCCCAAGCAGCCTGAAAACCATACTACTTGGGAGCGTAAGTTGTGCGTTTGGTAAACGTTATGCTTGGGGAGCGGCTTCCAAAGGTACTACGTTAACGTAGCTCTTGTCTTTGCCTTTTACCTGGAACTGAACTTTACCGTCAACGAGAGCAAAGAGAGTGTAATCTCTACCCATGCCTACGTTAGCACCGGGATAGTGCTGTGTTCCGCGCTGGCGAACGATGATGTTTCCGCCTTTAACGATTTCGCCTCCGAATTTCTTTACTCCTAAGCGTTTGCTGTGCGATTCGCGGCCGTTTCGAGAACTGCCGACACCTTTCTTATGTGCCATTTCTTTCTACTTTTTCTGATTAATAATAAAATAGTTTGCTACCGAAGAATTAAAAGTTGATGTCTTCGATAAGGATTTGTGTGAGGTACTGACGGTGACCTCTCTTAACGGCGTAGCCTTTTCTGCGCTTTTTCTTGAAAACGATCACTTTGTCGTCTTTGAGGTGTTTGAGCACTTTGGCTTCAACTTTAGCACCTGATACGAAAGGTGCGCCTACTTTTACGTCGTTGTCGTTGTCTACGAGAAGAACGTTGTCGAAACTAACGTTTTCGCCTTCTTCGCTGTGCAGGCGGTGCACATAAACTTTCTTGCTTTTCTCAACTTTGAACTGTTGACCTGCGATTTCTACTATTGCGTACATTTTATTTTAATTTTGTTAGCTCGGGTGGTAGCCACAGCGGACTATCTCTTGTAATTGACCTTGGCTAATGATTATGTATAAATTTTTTCGGCGCAAAGTTATGCAGATTTTCTTTTATTGCAAACTCTTTTTTTATATTTTTCTTCAAAAAAACAAAAATTATTGTTATTTTTTTTGTATATTTGCTAATGACAATTTAAAGAAAACGCGCAAGGCATGGAAAAAATTACGTTAATTGTAAGCGGTGTGGCCAATCAGAGCAATCCTGAGTCGCCAGCGTACACTCTTATCCTATCGGAAAAAGAGGGTGTGCGCAAGCTGCCAATAGTTATAGGGCTGAGCGAGGCGCAGGCCATAGCCATTCAAATCGAGGGGCTTGTTCCTGTGCGTCCGTTGGTATACGATCTTTTTTTCAGCATTGCCGCTGCGTTTTCTATCGATGTTATTGAGGTGGTGATTTCAAACGTTGACCACGGCATTTTCTACGCCGAAATTGTTTGCTGCACCACAGGAAGCAGCGAAGACGATTATATCCGCATTCCAGCCCGTACCAGCGACGCCGTGGCGATAGCGTTAAAATTTTCTTGCCCGATTTACACTTACGAACACGTGCTCGACAAGGCCGGGTTTGAGTGGACTGCGCCGGGCGACGATTCGTTCGACTCGCCAAAACTCGAAGGCATTCCATTGCGAGAACTCAAAGACATGCTCAAAAAGGCGATCTCGCGCGAAGACTACGAGTTCGCATCTAAAATCAGGGACGAAATTGCCGGAAGAAAACAGTAATATATATAAGGTGTGGCAACTCTTGACAAGATATAAAAAAAGCATCGACTAAAAAATCGATGCTTTTGCTTTGTAGCGGGGACAGGACTCGAACCTGTGACCTTTGGGTTATGAGCCCAACGAGCTACCAACTGCTCCACCCCGCAGTGTGATTTCGAGTGCAAAAGTAAAACGTTTTATTAGTTTTTCCAAATTTTTGGTCTGTAAAATTGAAAAAATAATAATTACTTTACACACTAATGCTTAATATATTGAATTCCAACATAATAACATCAATTAATTATACTTGTTGATTTCTTAGCGGTTTGATAACAATAAAAGTGTTAAAAAAATTTTATTTTTGCCTTCAATTAAATAAAAAAGATATGTTATCATTCTCTCGAAATACTAAACATCAAAAAAAATCGGGCGCAAGATTGTTTATCTATGGTCTGATATTATTTGGCATCATAGCTATATTTATTCCTAAGCTATTGATTAGCAAGGCCTACAAAATCATAGAAGCCAATATTACCGGCACCACAGCCGACTCGTTGCCCAAAAATGAGATTTTTACAGCCAACAACTATCTGCTTACGGCTCGCTATTTCCCAGGTTTCGACCAGAAAGGAGCAGATGGTCAGAAAGTGATTCTCGACTATTACTTTCCGCTCTTCAAAGCCGACTACGACCGTCTGAAATTTGCCTGCGTAGACAATGCCATTTCAGAATTATCAAAACAAGGTGGCGACAAAGATTCCATTCGCTCAATAGCTCTCGAATCAGAATGGAAAAAATATCCCGACTCAGCCGCACTTGCCGACTTTAGATCAAAATGGGACATTTACCATAAAGTGTTTATCAAATCACTACCTGATTATTACCGCTTTATCGATGCGCAGCATATAAGATAATAATAAACTTCAAAAAATTAGCAATATGAAACATTTTGTATTAACATTAGCGGCAGCAGCTCTTACACTGCCACTTTTAGCACAGACCGACGAAGTGGCTAAAGACGTTGCCACTCTTGCAAAAGAATCCAAAAACACGGCTAACGTAGACAGCGGCAAGGTATGGAAATTCAGCGGAATGTTGTCGCTCACAGCATCGCAGACCGCTCTCGTAAACTGGGCTCCGGGCGGCGACCAACAAATCGGTCTCAACGCTCTCGCCAATTTCAACGCCAACTACGCCAAAGGCAAGCACTCGTGGCAAAACGCCATTACTGCTCAATATGGCACACTACGTCTTATCGACGAGTATGACGAGTTCCGCAAAAACGACGACAAACTCCAATTCGCCTCCAAATACGGCTATCAGGCTGCCAACAAGCTCTATTACTCAGCAATATTCGACTACAAGAGCCAGTTTGACAAAGGCTGGACATACGAAAAAGTAAAAGTAGTAAACGAAGAGGGCGCTGAAGAAGAACAAGAAGTGGCTACCCTCAACTCTGAATGTTGGTCGCCCCTATATCTAACATACACCTTGGGTCTCGACTATCAGGTTTCTGACAACTTTATGTTCTACCTCTCTCCCTTCTGCGGTAAAACCACTGTTGTGCTCAATGATTTTCTATCTGAGCAAGGCGCTTTTGGTGTAGACTCATGCAAGCATGCACGCTCTGAGTTCGGTTGGTATTTCAAACTCGACGCAAAATACAATATCGCAAAAAACATCTCGTTCGGCACCAACCTCGTTCTCTTCAACTCTTACAAAGACGGATTTATGGACGAAATCGATGTTGACTGGAACGTTATCATAGCAATGCAGATCAACAAATGGCTCTCTTTCAACATCACATCAGAGCTTGTATACGACGAAGACGTAAAAATCGTAAAAGACGACAGAGAATATTTCTCACTAACTCAGTTTAAAAACTTTACAGGACTGGGACTTACGTTCAAGTTCTAAGCAAAGCAAAGCAAACCACACATAAAAAAAACGGAGCACAGCCTAAAGCCATGCCCCGTTTTTTTTATGCGTGATAAATTATTTTGCGAGTTTCTGCTGCCATCGCCAAGCATTACGCAAAGTTTCTTCAATAGGCACTTGGGCTTTCCATCCTAACTCCTTGTTAGCAAGGTCGGTGTTTGCCCATACTTTTTCAATGTCACCAGCCCTGCGGCCTACTATCTTGTAGTTTAGTTTCACGCCGGTAGCCTTTTCAAATGCGCTAATCAGTTGCAACACAGTAAGTCCGTTACCAGTGCCAACATTGAAAAACTCTAATGCGCTTTTCTGCTTGCCCTGCTCCATACGGTTGATGGCGGCGATGTGCGCATTGGCAAGGTCAACGATATCAATATAATCGCGAATAGGAGTACCGTCAGGAGTGTTGTAATCGTTGCCAAACACGCTCAAGCACTCACGGATGCCAGCCGCCGTTTGAGTGATATAAGGAATCAAGTTGGCAGGCACACCGATAGGAAGTTCGCCGATAAGACCCGACGGATGAGCGCCAATAGGATTGAAATAGCGCAGGCAGATAGAGTTGATACCCTTATTAACGGCAATAAAGTCGTGAATAATCTCCTCGTTGATCTGTTTGGTGTTGCCGTATGGCGAGAGAGCGGGTTGTATAGGCGAGTTTTCGGTAACAGGGAGCTTTTCGGGCTGACCGTACACAGTGCACGACGATGAGAACACCAAATTCTTGATACCGAACTCCTTCATTGCCTCCAGCACGTTGATAAGACCGTTGATATTGTTTCGGTAATATTTCAAAGGCTGTTCCACCGATTCGCCCACCGCCTTGCTGGCAGCGAAGTGAATCACAGATTCGATGCCGGGATGTTGTTTCAAAAAACCAAAAAGTTCGTCCTTCACAGCCACATCCACCTTGCCAAATACGGGCTTAATGTCAGTAATCTTGGCGATATTGTCAATTACGTCGGGATTTGAATTGCTCAGATTGTCAACGATAAAAACCTCGTAGCCTCTCTGCTGCAATTCTACAACTGTGTGAGAACCAATAAATCCGGCACCGCCGGTAACAAGTATCTTCTTCATTTTGTTTCGCTTTAAAATTGAACCCAAATTTACAAAAATTAATTCTATCAATAAAAAATTCGCAAAAAAAGTTTGTTATAATTAAAATTTAGTATATTTGCAAATGAAGATTTCAACCAACAAGCAACAAGCAAGTACAAGAAACTGCAACAATTATGACAAACCTTAATGAATTATTCAAAGATATACTACTCACTCGCGATAGTATAACCATACCTGGGTTAGGAACATTAGAAACTTCGTACCAACCCGCACAATTAGACGAAAAAACAGGAACAATATATCCTCCTGCCAAACTTGTAAAACTCGACACCGGCAAAACCACCGACAAAGAAAACGCGCTCGAAACCTATATTATGCAGACCCAGCCTGTTAACCAAACCACGGCTCATCTGCAAATTGAGCAGTTTGTAAAAGATACCAAAGAAAAATTAGACAAAAACGAATCCGTAACCCTCGACGAAGTGGGCATAATAACCCGCGACGAAAACGGTGCCATCATCATCAAGGCTGTGCCCAACAATCTGATGATCGACAACTACGGCATGGACCCCGTGGAAGTGGAAGCCGCAAAAGCTGCCGCCCGCACATCCAAAGGCAAGACGGTAAAAACCACCACCACCACCACAAAAACCACCACAGTAAAAACCTCTTCGGCATTATCGTCGTCGGTTCGCGACACTAAACCCAAAGAGCCAGAGGTTAAAGACACACAGAAGAAAAGCAAAGTGCTAAAATGGCTTCTCATTCTTCTGCCCATCGTAGCATTGGTTACACTTTATATATTATATAGAGAACCTGTCAACAATTGGGTAGCCGGACTGTTCAGCTCGTCGCCCAAAGCCGACACCACACAAACCGTAGCTCCTCCCGTACAGGACACCGTACAACCCAAGAGCAATGTTCCCGACTTGGGCGAAACCGAAGTTGTTGACGACCCTGAAACCAAAATGCTTTTGGATGCCGGTTTTTCTACCACACCTTTAAATATAGGAAACCAATACAAAAAATACTATTTGATTGCAGGCAGTTTCACAACAATCAAAAACGCACAAAAACGTCAGCGCGAACTTCCGGGCTCAAAAATACTCTCTGTTGGCGACCAGCACCGAGTATACGTAGGTTCTAGCGACAAAGCCGACGAAATTTTGTCGCAATACAATGCTTTAAAGAAAAAGCAGCCGGGCCTCGAAGTTTGGTTGCTCAAGAATGCGAAATAATCATCAATTAGCAAATACCATCAACGACCGGTGCCGAAAGACATCGGTCGTTTTTTTTAGCAAAAATCAAAATGAATGATTATATATAGTAAAACTGCATTTTTTTAAAAATCCTATTTTTGTTTTTATAAAAAAAGCCATAAATTTGCGCGAATTACCGATATAGTGTTTGTCGGGATTTAAATAAGGTTAAATGGCAAAATTAGCAATCATAGGCGGAGGCATATCCGGATTAGCAGCAGGCATATACGCCCAACTCAACGGCATCGAGAGCGAGATTTTCGAGTCGCACACCATTGTTGGCGGACAGTGCACATCGTGGAAACGCAAAGGATACCACATCGACAACTGCGTACACTGGATGACCGGAACATCGCCCAAAAAAGAAATTTACAAAGTTTGGCAGGAAGTGGGCGTAATTCAAGACCCCGAAAAAGACATCATCCGCCACGATTATTTCCTCCAAGTCGACATCGACGGCGTGAAGGCTCACGTATGGCGCGACCTTGAAAAAATGCGTCAGGAGCTGCTCTCTAT
The DNA here is from genome assembly GCA_017960885.1 of Bacteroidales bacterium. Lineage (GTDB taxonomy): Bacteria > Bacteroidota > Bacteroidia > Bacteroidales > UBA3824 > UBA3824. Next base: position 64,333 of record JAGCYI010000230.1, on the reverse strand, counting down.
AGCACCCGAAGACCGCAAAGAGATCAACAACATCATTAAGTTGATAAAAAAATTCCAAGCAATAGAGCTACCATCAAAGTTTCCTCAAGAGCAGATGGGTTTTGGGCAGAATATGAAACTGCTTTTTAAAATGTTGAAAGCAATTCCCGCATTTGCCAAATACAAAAAACTCACTTTGGAGGAATACGCAAAACGGTCAAAAAGCCCAATCATTCACCAAATTATATACAACTACGTTCCCAAACAGTTTTATGTAATTTCGGCATTCTATATGTATGCTATGTTTTCGATGGGCAATGCCGACCTACCGCGTGGTGGTTCCGATACCATTACCAACCGCATGAGAGACAAGTATCTGAGTCTCGGAGGAAAAATATCGGTAAAGAAAAAAACTCTCAACGCCGAAATCAACGACAAAAAAATCACTAAGATCAATTTTGCCGACGGCACATCCATAGAGCCCGAATATGTGATTATAGCCACCGACCTTAAAGTTGCGTTTGATATAATCGGGCACAACTACATGGACGACAAGCTAAAAAAGGCGTTCAACAATACCACCACGCATCCCGTGTTCAGCAATATCACCCTCTATTTTGGAGTAGACCAAGAAACCACCGACATTCCCACAATGGAGATATTCAACTGCGAACCATACAAAGTAGTAGACCGCGAGCACAACGTGGTGATAGTAAACAACTACGCCGACCAGCCCGGCTTCGCTCCCGAAGGCAAAGGCATCATTCAGATACTTTTGGTGCAGCACGACGATGAATATCAATATTGGGAAGACCTCTACAAAGACCCTGAGGCGTACAAAGCCGAAAAACTTCGCATAGCATCCGAAGTGCAGAAACGATTAGAACAACATTACCCGCAATACAAAGACAAACTGTCGCTATTGGAAGTTTGCACGCCCAAGAGCTTCAACCGCTACCTGGGTTCGTACAAAGGTTCGTACATGGGATTCATCCAGACTCCATACGCGCCCAAGCTCGTTCACCACGGCAACATCGACGGCATCGACAACCTCTGCCTTGCCGGACAATGGCTGCAGACTCCGGGCGGACTGCCTAACGCGCTAGTTACAGGCAAGTTTGCAATACAACGCCTCATCAAGCGTTTCCATTTAGCCGACAAATTCCGTCAAAACCTCTAAACCCAAACACTATGCTGAAGAAAAAAAAGAGAAGCCTTTTAGGAGAAGCCTTTTTCAGGGTAATGCGAAATTATCTGCGGGTATTGCACAACAACGTGTACTACAAGCACATATACGTATTGGGCAGAGAAAACATACCAGAGAAAGGCACACCGTTGATTATAGCCTCCAACCACCAGAACGCACTCAACGACGCACTCGGTGTAGAGTTCGCATTCCGCGACCGCATTGTAAGCATATTCACACGTGCCGACGCATTCAACCGTCCGTTCCTTGGCAAGCTGTTGCGCAGCATCTACCTGCTGCCGGCGTTCCGAATCGACTTCGACGGCATGGACGCGCTCAAAAACAACTACGACATCTTTGCCGAAGCGGGCGAAAGAATTCTCTCGGGCGGCACAGTGCTGATATTTCCCGAAGCCCTCAACCAAGACAAACGCTGGCTCGGCGAGTTTTCGATGGGATACCTGCGCATGGCGTTCGATGCCGTGAAAAAATCCGAGTTCAAAACCGACATCGTAATCCTGCCCATCTGCAACCATTACAGCAACTATTTCAAATTCCGCGAGGACATGATGATAGTGTGCGGCAAGCCCATTTCGCTCATGCCATACTACGAGCTATTCCAAACCAAGCCCCGCACCGTTCAGCGCACTGTCAACAACCTGGTAAGGGAGCAGATCTCCTCGATGATGCTCAACATCACCGATTTAGACAACTACGAATCTATCGACCACATACGCGAAACATACGGCAAACGCTACTGCAAACTCTGCGGCGGCGACCCCACATACCTGCCCGACAAACTTGAATCCGACAAGGCTCTCTTCAAAGAGCTTGAAGATGTAAAGGCGCAACAGCCCGAAGTTATCGAAGAAATCTACAGCGATGCAGCCACATTGAAAAAGAACTGCGGACGTTTCCGCATAGCCGACGACAATTTTGACATTCCGTTCCACAAAGGCAGCTTTATTTTCCGTCTTTTGTTGCTCATTTGCCTGTTTCCTTTGTTTGTGGCAGCGTCGATACCAAATATTTTAATATTTTTGTCGCCGCAACCCCTGACAAAAAAATTCAAGGCAGGAAACGGACATATGACAATGTTTGTGGGAGGAATCCGCTTTGCAGTTGGTGCGCTACTGGCATTCCCGCTGTTCTACACGATATTCTTTTTGTTAGAAGGGTATTTTTGGAACTGGCTCTACGCTGGCATTCACCTGGTGCTGTTGCCGTTTCTCGGATTGTTCGCATGGAACTACCGACAGCTGTTTATCTATCTCAAACGGCAGTGGAGATTCCGCATCAAGTCAAAACGCAGCCAAAACAAGCGGCGCGGCACAGGTCTCGCCGAAACAATTGAATTAAGAAAACGTTTATTTGAAAAATTAGACAACATATTAACAAAAAATACATGGAAAAAAGAGTAGTAATCACTGGCATGGGAATTTACTCGTGCCTCGGCAAAAATCTTGACGAAGTTAAAAACTCGCTTTACAACGGTGTATCGGGCATCATTTTAGACCCTGTACGCAAAGAATTAGGATTCCGCTCAGGACTTACTTCCAAAGTAGACGTCCCCGACCTCAAAGGACAACTCTCTCGTGCTCAACGTGTATTTATGCCCGAACAAGCTAAATACGCTTATGTAGCCACCGTAGAAGCCCTCAACAATGCAAAAATAGACCAAGACTATTTGGACGCAAACAGCGTTGGACTTCTCTACGGCAATGACTCAAGCGCCGAACCTGTCTACAAGAGCGTAGAAACTATGTTTAAGAAAAAGAACACCACGCTGATTGGTTCAGGCGGCATTTTCCAGTCGATGAACTCTACCGTTACAATGAACCTCGGCTGCATCTTCCACCTCAGAGGCATCAACCTTACCATTTCGGGCGCATGCGCAAGCGGCAGCCACGCCATCGGCTTAGGCTCGCTCCTTATCCGCAACGGTTTGGAAGATATGGTAGTATGCGGTGGCGCACAAGAGGTTAACCCCTACGCAGTAGGCAGCTTCGACGGCATCAGCGCATTCTCTACACGTGAGGACGCTCCCACCAAGGCATCACGTCCGTTCGACCGCGACCGCGACGGTCTTGTTCCCGGCGGCGGCGCAGCCACTGTAATCATCGAAGAATACGAACACGCAGTAAAACGTGGCGCAAACATAATAGCAGAAATCAAAGGCTGGGGATTCTCGTCGAACGGCGACCACATCTCATCGCCCAACGTTGCAGGTCCTGCTAAATCGTTGGAAAACTGCCTCCGTCTTTCTGGCGTGAATGTCAACGAGATAGGATATGTTAACGCACATGCTACTTCAACACACATCGGCGACATGAACGAGGCTAAGGCCATCTCGCAGATCTTTGGCGACTGCAAACCTTACGTTACATCTACCAAGAGTCAGACCGGACACGAAATGTGGATGGCTGGCGCAAGCGAAGTTATCTATTCAATCCTTATGATGAAAAACAATTTTGTAGCAGCCAACCTCAACTTTGAAAATCCCGACGAAGACTCCGCTAAGCTCAACATCCCTGGACAGAGAGTAGACGCACATTTCGACATGTTCCTCTCCAACTCGTTCGGCTTTGGCGGTACAAACTCGACACTTATTGTAAAGAATTTATAGTCATATAATTCATTATTATTCAAAAAAACGCCGCAGTCAAGTTTTGTTGACTGCGGCGTTTTTTTTGACCTATAATAAAAAAAGTAGGATTATCATTGACAATACCAGTCAAATAATTAGCAACTAATTGCTAAAATAACTATATTTGCAACAAATAACCTTGATAAGAATAACCATTAAATTATTAACGCCGATGAAAAAAAACATACAAAGATTTACACAATGTAATTTTAAAAGAACAAAAGTTAAAACTTCCTTCCTTATTAATCTTATTATCACCCTATCATTTTTAAATTCATCAACAGCTAATGCACAGGAAGAACCAGACATTCCGATTTTTTCGGTTCAACCCATGAATATGTGCCTTCAAAAAGACGAATCATGCACCCTCACCTGCATGGCAGAACACGAATTCCATGACCAATCAGACATTCTTTACCGTTGGTATGTATCATCTGAAAAAGACAACCTAAAAGAGCAGTCCCCCACCGCTTGGTCATCATCACCCGAACTTGCCGTTGAGCCATTCTCCGAAAAAGGTATACGCTACTACCTTTGCGAAACCACCATCGACCAAACAAATACCGAATACTCAGATGTGGTTGCTGCTGCACACACGGGATTGCCGATATTGTATATTAATACAGAAATACCATTATCTTCTATTACAAAAGACGAATATGCTTTTGGAAATATGAAACTCGTTTCAGGAACTGACGTCTTTGATTATGCATTCAAAAAAGAAAAAAACGGAGAAAAAAAAGAAGGAATAAAGGGAAGGGGAAATTCGAGTTGGAACGAACCCAAAAAAGGATATAATTTGAAATTTGATAAAAAACAATCCTTTTTTGGCCTCCCTGATTCAAAAAAATGGTGCTTGGTTGCTAATTATTCAGACAAAACCCTTTTACGCAACAAATATGCGTCTATTTTGGGCACTCAAATTTTCAATTCCACATGGAATCCTTCCTTTACATCTGTCGATTGGATAGTAAATGGAGAATATTTAGGCAATTATCTTTTCTGTGAAAAGATATCAATAGGGAATGGCAGGGTCAACTATCAGGACATTTCTGATTACACAGAAGATAATATCGCAACAAACAAATATACAGATCAAAATGGTGATGGTGTAATAGATCTCTACGACGGAGGTTTTGTCCTCGAAGTTGACTTTCGTAAAGATGCCGATTTTTGGTGGAAAACATCACAAGGCGTTGTTATGGTCTTAAAAGAACCCGACGAAATAGAAGAAGACGCTAAAGATGTAATAAAGAACATTGTAAAAACAGCCGAAGATGCATTATATTCAAGCTTTTTCACAGGAGAAGACGGTTGGCGCAAATATATTGACGAGGACGCTGTGATTGATTGGTATATCGTTAATGAATTTGGAAAAGATCACGACGCTCAATTTCATACATCAGTTTATATATGTTTTAATCCTACCAATGGTAAATTATATTTGGGGCCAAATTGGGATTTTGACCATTCTTTCGGTAACAATAGAACATTCAACTGCGACAAAAGCGATGATTTCTTTATTAAAGATTCCAAGTGGATTTCACGTATGTTTGACGACCCAGTTTTTGTAGAGAATGTAAAAAAACGGTGGAATGACAAAAAAGAAGCATTATTGCAAACTTTTGCTGAAGAAGACACAATCCAGACTCTGGCGAACGGCAACGCCATTTCTGCTGAATTAAATTTTCTAAAATGGAAAATTCTGGGCAAAAACATTTATCCGAACCCCGATGGATATACAGAAAGAACTACATATCAAAGCGAGATTGACTATATGAAAAATTGGCTAAATGAACGTTTTTTATGGCTAGATAACGCTATTAACAATTCTTTTTCAATCACTTACAACCTCAACGGTGGCACGCTCTCAAGTTCCAACCCCGAAGTTTTTATTTCCAAGAGCACTGCACCTTTCACTGTAACAAATCCCACTAAGGATGGGTACATGTTTGCTGGATGGATTGGTACTGGGCTAGATGGACTTACAGAAACTATTAATATTTCAGACGACCACCTTGGCGACAAAGAGTTCACAGCAGTTTGGCTAAAAAGAAAAGATATTACTCTTTGCGATTTAACTATCGACAATGCGGTTTTTTCTGGAGAAGCTGAAACGCCCATTATTACACTAACCGATAGCAACCTGCCATTAATATCTTCAATCGACTACACAGTAACCCTTCCAGGAGATTGTGTCAATGTTGGTGAGTATACAGTTACAATTACTGGCATAGGCAAATACATTGGAACACTTACCAAAACTTTTTCCATCATACCAAAATCCAATACAGACCAAGAAAACACCACCACTCCTGTTGTCGAAACAGCTGGGGGTGCCGCAGCCGATAAAGTATGGGCATACTCGCGCACATTATTCATCGAATCCGTACCCGACAGCCAATACAAAATTATTGACCTAAACGGCAGAACAATAGCATATTCAACCACCAATTCTTCGCACGAAGAAATAAATATCGCCAAATCAGGCATCTTTATAGTAGCTATCAACAATCACTTTTACAAAGTAATAATCCAATAGGTAGTTGCCGATAACTTGTAAAAACATATTCAACGCCGCAAAATCATCTGATAACTTGCGGCGTTTTTTTGCCTCGTTTTTTTTGTGCAAATTCACACTTTTTTAAAATTATTTTGCCAACTTAAATTATTTTTATCAATTTTGCACCTTGAAATAATTATAATATTAATAAAAAACACTCTAAAAATGGAAAAAAACGAACTTATCGCAAAGATCAACTCTGTACTCGCTAACGAATTTGAAGTAGAAGAAACCGAAATTGCTCCCGAAAAAGAGATCAAAGCCACTCTTCAGCTCGACAGCCTCAGCCTCGTAGACATGATTGCAGTAATCGAAGAAGAATTCGGTGTAGAAATCAAAGGACAGAGTGTTGCCCAGGTTAAGACATTCCAAAACCTCTACGATTTCGTATACGAAAAAACCAACGCATAACATATGGCCAAAACCGTTCTTTATGCGGGCGATGGAATTAAGACCTTTATTCCGCAGCGCGAGCCCATGCTCATGGTAGACAAACTGTTCTCCGTGTCGGAAACCGACGTGGAGACAGGGCTTACCGTGGCAGAAAGCAATATCTTTGTAGAAAACGGCGTTTTCGCCGAAACTGGGCTCATTGAGCACATTGCACAAAGCGCTGCCACGTTTGCTGGATACAACGACTGGATCAACCACCGCCCTATCGTATTGGGATATATCGCCGAAATCAAAAAATTCGCTTTGCAAGCACCCCTGCCAAAGGTAGGCGACAACATCGAAACTTCAATGTCGGTAATTTCGCAGGCGATGAACATCACACTTATGAACGCCGAATCAAAAATCAACGGCGCCACAGTGGCTGTGTGCAAAATGAAAATCTTTATGGATAAATAATGGAGCAGAACAGCATCAACGATGAATTGTCGGTAAATCTCGACTTTACAGTGCCGTTTTACGACCTCGACGCCATCCAAATGGTTTGGCACGGCAACTATGTTAAATATATGGAAAACGCCCGCGAGGCATTCGGCGAAAAATACGGATTAGAATATCTCCATATTTTCAACAGCGGATACACGGCACCAATGGTAGATATGCACATCAAATACCGCAACTCGGCACGTATAGGCGACATTCTTAAGATTAAGATTACTTACGTACCTACTAAAGCTGCCAAATTGGTATTCCAATACATTATTACGCGTCCAAAAGACAACGCTGTGATCATCGAAGCCGACACAACACAATTGTTCGTTTCGCGTAGCGGCGTTTTTGAATTATCAAACCCCGATTTCATTGTGGAATGGAAAAATCGTTGGAACATTTCCTAACCATTTTTGCAAATCTTTTAAAACCAGCCGATTATGCTTATTAAAGATTTTTATTACGTAGAAAACCATACAGCAGAAAGCGACGGAAGCCACGTATACACTGTAAAACTAAACGCAAATCATTCTGTATATCAAGGTCATTTCCCTGAACGGCATATCACACCCGGTGTATGCAACATTCAGATGATTAAAGAATGTGTTGAAGACGCAACATCCAAACATCTGACTTTCACAGCTATAGACCGTTGCAGACTTACTGCTATGGTTACGCCCGAAGGTTCGCCAATACTCAACATCAAGGTGCAAACCGACACTGCCGACTCTTCAAAAGTTTCTGCCACAATATTCTACGGCGAAACCACTTATATGACTCTAAGCGGCACAGTTGCCGAAAAATAATAATTGCGCCATGGAAAAATACGATGTAGTTATTATCGGCGCAGGTCTCGGTGGATTGCAATGTGCATACATTCTTGCAAAACACGGCATGAAAGTGTGCGTATTGGAGCAAAACCGTCTTATTGGTGGATGCATCCAGACTTTCGTGCGCAAAAACACCAAGTTCGACACAGGATTTCACTACATCGGTGGATTAGACGAGGGGCAGCCTCTCAATCGCATTTTCAAATACTTTGACCTGATGGATCTGCCGTGGCAAAAACTCGACCCCGACGGATTCGACCAGATTTTCTACCGCAACAAATCTTATATGTTTGTCAACGGCTACGACCGTTTTTGCGACAAGATGACAGAGTATTTCCCAAACTCTGCAAACGAGCTCAAAACCTACACCAAGTTTCTCCGTGGCGTAGGCGAAGGCATTTTTGAGAGTTTCGACCGCGACCCCGAGCAAAACCTCTCTGGCGACACTCTTTTTGCCAAAAACGCCTACCAATACCTTACAAGCACAATTTCCGACCCTGTATTGCAGAATGTGCTTTCGGGTACGTCGGCAAAACTGCACTTAGACAAGCAGCACCTGCCGCTTTACACTTTCGCGCAGATCAACAGCTCGTTTATCCAAAGTGCGTACCGTATCCGTGGCGGTGGCATGCAGATAGCCGAAAAACTTGCCCAGAGCATCACCTCTATGGGCGGACAAGTAATTGCTGGCGCAAAGGTTACCAACCTTGTTGAATCCGAAGGCAGAGTCTCTGCCGTTGAAATCGAAGGCCGCGAACCTGTGGAAACCAAATACTTAATTTCAAACATCCACCCTGCCGCCACCCTCAACTTGGCTCAAAACACTTCGTTTATCAAAAAAATTTACCGTAAACGCATTTCGTCGCTCGAAAACACTTTCGGAATGTTTACGGCAAACATCAAGCTCAAACCCAACTCCATCGAATACCTAAATCGCAACATCTACATTCACGAAACCGACGACATTTGGGACGAAGGCACTCAAACCGCCGACGAAAAACCACGTGGCGCTCTTGTAAGCTTCGCCGTTCCCGAAGACCAAAGTAGATACGCCCAAAACGTAGACTTGCTCACGCCTATGCTTTGGAGCGACGTGGAACAGTTTCAAGATTCCACTCTCGGACACCGTCCGCAACAATACATCGAACTGAAACAAAAAAAGGCGGAGCAGCTCATCGCCCTCGCCGACAAATATATTAAAGGTTTTGCCAATGCGGTAGAGTCGGTTTACACATCCACTCCCCTAACCTACCGCGACTACACCGCTACACAAAACGGTTCGGCTTTCGGCATCGCTAAAGACTACGACCGACTGATGTACACACTGCTCACACCCAAGACTCCGATTCCAAACCTCTGGCTCACAGGTCAGAACCTCAACCTCCACGGTATTCTCGGCGTAAGCATGACATCGTTTTTCTCGTGTGGCGAAATCCTAGGGCAACGTCCCTCAGCTAATATGTTTAATATTTAATAATCAAAGCATTATGGAACAAGAAAATAAAAATTCAGAAACCAATAAAGACGACGGTTTTGCCTTCGGAAAGCTCAATTACAAGCTCCTCATCATAGGTTTTATTATCATAGTATTCGGCTTTATTTTGATGGCCGGCGGTGCTAGCGAAGATCCAAACGTATTCAACGAGGATATTTTCTCTTTCCGCCGTATCACTCTCGCGCCAATAGTAGTGCTCTTTGGCTTTGCTTTCGAGATATATGCCATAATGCGCAAACCTGAGGAATAGACAGGCATATCCCTAAATCATAGACAATTATAAAAAAAACTACAACAATGAAAAAACACTTAGCAGCGGCTATGGCAACCGCTTTGATAAGTACTGCCGTCCTCGCCCAAAACGACGAGGGTTTCAAATTTACAACCGTCAAGACTATTCCCATAACATCAGTTAAGAACCAATACCAGAGCGGCACATGCTGGTGCTTCAGCACGCTGTCGTTTTTTGAGGCAGAACTTCTCCGCCTCGGCAAGGGCGAATACGATTTCAGCGAGGCATTCGTAGTGCACAAAACCATGGAAGACCGCGCCGACAAGGCTGTACGCACCCACGGCGACGTTTCGTTCAGCCCGGGAGGTAGCGCTTACGACGTGCTTTTCTGCATGCAGAACTACGGCATTATTCCTCAAGACGCAATGCCATCGATGGGAAACCTCAGCGGCGACTCGCTGCCCAACAACAACGAAATGGACAAGGTGGCTGGCGGCATTGTTTCGGCTATTGCCAAAAGCGACGCCAAGAAGATTTCGCCCAACTGGAAAAGATCTGTTACCGCCATCTACGACACATACCTTGGCGTTTGTCCCGAAAAATTCACCTACAAGGGCAAAGAATACACGCCTAAATCTTACGCAGAATCGCTCGGTTTGAATTTCAACGATTACGTGTCTATCACATCTTACACACATCATCCTTTCTATCAGAAATTCATCCTCGAAATTCCCGACAACTGGCGTTGGGACGCATCGTACAATGTTCCTATGGACGAGATGATGCGCATTATCGACAATGCCATCGACAAGGGTTACACCGTGGCTTGGGGTGCCGACGTTAGCGAGCAGGGCTTCAACCGCGACGGTATCGGCGTTTGTCCCGACGTAAAGAACAAAAACACCATCGGCAGCGACCAGGCTCGCTGGACAGGCATGAACACCACCGAGAAAAAGGCTTACCTTACATCCAAACCCCTCCCCGAAATCACTCCCACCCAGGAGATGCGTCAAGTTGCTTACGACAACTGGGAGACCACCGACGACCACGGCATGCTCATCTACGGACTTGCAAAAGACCAGAACGGCAAGCTCTACTACATGGTAAAGAACAGCTGGGGCACCGACAACAAATACAAAGGCACATGGTACATTTCAAAAGCCTTTGCAGCATACAAGACAATGGATTTTCTGGTGCACAAAGACGCTATCCCCGCCGACATAGCTAAAAAACTCGGCATCAAAAAATAGCGAACAAACATAAATTCACGATATACACTTTAAAGAAAAACCACGGCAAGCCGTGGTTTTTCTTTTTTTTAAACATGAATTAAAACGAATGAAAGCGAATCGAAACGAATTATTCTCACTAAAAAATACGCTTTAATTCGTTAAAATTCGTTTTAATTTTTGTTCAAAAAAAAGACAGTGTGCTTTAGCACACTGTCCTACGCTATAATAAATTCGTGTTATATACAACAAATATTAGTTGCCAAGACCGAAACGGAGCATAGCCGAAACGGTGAGGTCTTTGTCGCTCTGTTTGAGGTATTCGCGGATAGTGATTTTGTTATCCTGCTCAAACTTCTGGTTGAGAAGAGTGTTCTCCTCGTAGAATTTGTTGATACGACCTTTGGCGATGTTCTCGATCATCTGAGCGGGAACTTCGGTTTCAGCAGCGATTTTAGCCTTGATTTCCTTAGCCTGAGCGCCCTGTTCCTCGGTGATCCAGCCTTTGGTGATGTTAGAAGCGATGTGGTCGTCAGAGTCAACGTGAGCGGGATTGATGCCAACTTTCTTGAGAGCGGCCTCAACCTTCTTCTGAATCTGCTCCTGAACTGTTTTCTCTTTAGCAACCTCGAGCTCCTTGTTGATAACCTCGGGATCGATGCCGTCCTTGTCGATAGCCATAGGCGACATAGCGGCAACCTGCATAGCCACGTTTTTAGCAACGGTAGCGTCGGCGGGTTTGTTGAAAGCGATAGCAGCTGTGAGGCGGTTGCCCATGTGGTTGTAAACTACAGCCTGGTCGCCAGAGATTTTGCCGTAGAAACCGAGCTCAATCTTCTCACCGATAACGCCGTTCTGGTTCATGATCTCGTCGTTGATAGTGCCTTTGCCGTAAGCAACAGCTTTGAGGGCATCGGCGTCGGCGGGATCGTTGGCGATAGCGGCAGCAAGAATATCCTGAGTAAACTTAACGAAGTCAGCATTCTTGGCTACGAAGTCGGTTTCGCAGTTGAGCGAAACGATATATGCTTTTTTGCCGTCAGCAGAAACACCGCCGAGCACGCAGCCTTCTTTGGCGTCGCGGTCAGCGCGTTTGCTAGCGATTTTCTGTCCTTTTTTTCTGAGAATGTCGATAGCGGCATCAAAGTCGCCGTTAGATTCGATGAGAGCTTTTTTGCAGTCCATCATTCCGGCGCCAGTCATACCTCTGAGTTTCATCACCTCAGATGCTTTAATTTCAGCCATTGTTATATGGATTTAATTGGTTAGAAAAAAACGCCTTCCCGCCTCTTTCTGCGGGAAGGCTTATTAATTACTTGTTGCTATCTTCTGTGTTTTCAGCGTCTGCTTTGGCATCTTCGGCTTTTTCGTCAGAGCCTTTGCGTGCACGTGTTTTGCGCACTTTGCCATGTTTGTTGTCGGCAGCTTTAGCAGCATCTTTCTCAGGAGCGTCAACTTTGCGCTCAGCAACGCCCTCGGCGATAGCACCAGTGATAACGTCGAGTACGATAGAGATAGATTTTGCAGCGTCGTCGTTAGCAGGAATTACAAAGTCAACGTCGTTGGGGTTAGAGTTGGTGTCCACCATAGCGAATACGGGGATACGGAGTCTCTTAGCCTCTTTAACGGCGATTTTTTCTTTAGTAACGTCTACTACGAACAAAGCAGCAGGAACGCGAGTAAGGTCGGCGATAGAGCCGAGGTTTTTCTCGAGTTTTTCGCGCTGACGGTTGATCTGGAGTTTTTCGCGTTTAGAAAGTTGGTCGAAAGTACCGTCGGTAGCCATCTTGTCGATGGTAGTCATTTTTTTAACGGCTTTGCGTACAGTGGGGAAGTTGGTGAGCATACCGCCCGACCAGCGTTCTGTAACGTAAGGCATGTTGATAGCCTTAACCTTTTCTGCAACGATTTCCTTAGCCTGCTTTTTAGTAGCAACAAAAAGGATTTTTCTGCCCGATTTAGCAATTTGTTTGATAGCAGCGGCTGCCTCTTCGAGTTTGGCTGCTGTCTTGTGTAAGTCAATTATGTGGATTCCGCCCTTCTCCATAAAGATGTAAGGGGCCATTGCAGGATTCCATTTTCTTTTCAAGTGTCCGAAATGTACACCTGCGTTTAATAAATCTTCGAAATTTACTGCCATTTTAATTGGTGTTTTGTTTACGTTCTACTTAATTCAACTGCTCGGGTAGCTACGGGACAACTCTCTTGCGCCGCAGGTCTCGGCAGTTTGGATACTAAACTAAAATTATCGCTTACTGAACTGGAAGCGTTTGCGTGCGCCGGGACGACCGGGTTTCTTACGCTCTACAACGCGCGAGTCGCGGCTGAGGAAACCTTCTTTCTTCAATGCTACGCGGTCTTCGGGGTTGATTTCAACGAGTGCGCGGGCGATACCCAAGCGGATAGCCTCTGCCTGACCTTTGAAACCACCGCCGCATACGTTAACCTTAACGTCGTAGTTTTCGGCCTGGTTGATCTGAGCCAAAGCCTGAACTACTACTTTCTGGAACTGCGGCACTGTGAAGTACTCTTTGTAGTCTTTTCCGTTAACTTTGATTTCTCCTTTGCCGGGAGTTACGAAAACGCGCGCGATAGCGGCTTTTCTTCTGCCTACTTTGTTTGTAACTTCTGCCATGATTATCTAAGTTCGTTTAAGTTGATGAGTTTGGGCTGCTGTGCCTCGTGAGGGTGCTGCTCGCCCTTATAAACTTTGAGGTTGTTGCGCAGGATGGCGTCGCCGAGTCTGTTCTTGGGGAGCATGCCTCTAACTGCCTTCTCGATGATGCGCTCAGGACCGTTGGCCTTCTTGAAGAAATCTTTTGCGATTTCGATTTTCTGACCACCGGGATAGAGAGAGTGATGAACGTACTCTTTCTGAGCCCATTTGTCTCCTGTCAATCTAATTTTGTCGGCGTTGATGACTATCACGTTGTCGCCGCAGTCTACATGCGGTGTGAAAGAGGCTTTGTATTTGCCCCTCAACAGCATGGCAACCTTAGACGCAAAACGTCCTAAGGTCTGGTTGGTCGCGTCTACCAAGAGCCACTCTTTGTTTACGGTAGCCTTGTTGAGCGATACTGTTTTGTAACTTAATGAATCCACTTTTTTTTAACTTTTAAAATTTAACTTATTAATTTCTAACTACTTCTATCTGAAGTATGGATAATAAATCGGACGTGCAAAATTAGTTATTATTTTTTGAATCTAAAAAATGTTTTAATGTTTTTTTTAGTGATGGACATAAAAAAACGTCTGAAACCAACACTTAAAATGCTGATTTCAGACGTTGACTATTAAAGAGCTATGCTCCGTTCACTATTGTGCCACAACTCCGCCGCGTTCTGCAGCTTTGGGATCGGGACCATACTCATTGGGGCCAATGGTGCCTTCGGTACAATACCATACCAAAAGAATGATACCTCCAATAAAAGGTATTAAACCAACCAACCAATACCAGCCGCTCTTGCCTATGTCGTGAAGTCTACGAATTACAAGACTGAAAGAGGGAGCTATCAAAGCAAGGCAGAAAATACCGACAACTATCGGTAAAATATATGCCACTTCGGTTATGTAAGTTAAAACAAAAGCTATAATATAAATGGGTATATAAAGAATGAAATACCACAAAAGGAACATCCAAAACTCTTTACGTCTTGCACGTCCCTCTAAATCAAAATAATGATTTTTCAAGATGTCAATAAAATTTTCTTTCATATTACTAAAAGTTAAGAGGTGAAACATTTATTTATTTTTCAACAAATATAAGTTTTTTTTTAATTTAGCGAATAAAATTTCGAACTTTTTTTTAAGATTTTTACAAAAAAAATTCTTCAGTAAAAACAATTTGGATAATTTTGCGTTTGTGTAATAAATACACAATGTAAAAACACACCTTATTATATAGTAACCAAAATTTAAACATTATGATTATACAACATTTTACCGACAACGACTTGTACAAGTTTACAATGCAGTACGGAGTTGTGTCGCTCTTTCCGAGCGATGTGGTGAGATACCGTTTCACCAACCGTGGCGGCGACCAGTTTCCGGAGGGGTTTGCCCAGGCTTTAAGAGAGGAAGTAGACTCTATGGCCAATTTAAAACTCACCAAAGAGGAACATAAATTTCTCCAAGAGAAATGCTACTACCTGCCGCAAGCGTACTTAGATTTTATTGCTGGTTACCGTTTCGATCCTAACGAAGTGAAAATCAGCCAAGAAGGCGGCAACCTTGAAGTAATAATTGAAGGTCTATGGTATAGAACAATTCTTTGGGAAGTGCCTCTGATGGCTATCATCAGCGAGCTTTTCTTCAAGATGACGGGCGCAAAACCCTACGACAAAGCAAAACGCACACAGATAGCCGACGACAAGATGAAAATCTACAGCGGATTAGGACTGAAGATTGCCGACTTTGGCACTCGCCGCCGCTATTCGTTTGAAAACCAAGACGATATCGTAGCCACATTGAACAAATATGCGCCAAACACTTTTGTGGGCACAAGCAATGTTTATCTTGCAATGAAATACAACACCACCCCCATAGGCACTCACGCTCACGAATGGTTTATGTTTCACGCTGCAAAGTTCGGCTACAAGATTGCCAACAAGCTCGCGCTCGAAAACTGGGTCAACGTTTACCGTGGCGACCTTGGCATTGCACTCTCCGACACATTCACCACAGAGGTTTTCTTCCGCGACTTCGACACGCTATACGCCAAACTGTTCGACGGTGTAAGGCACGACTCTGGCTCGCCGCTCGAATTTGCCGACAAAACCATAGAGCATTACAAAAAATTGAGAATCAATCCATTAAGCAAGACCATAGTATTCTCCGACGCTCTCAACCCCGATATGGTGAAACAAATTGTGGAATACTGCAAAGGCAGAATAGGAATGTCGTTCGGCATAGGCACCAACTTTACCAACGATGTGGGAGTAAAGCCGTTGAACATGGTTATCAAAATAGATACTGTAATGGTAAACAACCAATGGACCAAGGTGGTGAAACTCTCCGACAACCCCATCAAGCACACCGGCGGCACTGAGGCTGTGGAACTTGCAAAAAAATCATTAGGCATAGCCTAAAATCCCCAGACGTTTCTCAAAACCCAAAATGCGAGAACCATTACCGCAACCAACAGTGTGGAGCGGTAACCATTGAAAAACAACGAAAGGCGCGGAAATTTCTCTTTGAAAGCCGCGCTTTTTTTTGCCACCGACATTACTACAACATAAGGTATGGCAAAATAGATAAGCGCATTCTGCCTAACCGACTCCGCTAAATTGCCGTTGAGCAATTGATGTAGAGCACGCTGCATGCCACATCCAGGACACTTGTAGCCAGTAAGCACATAGAAAAAGCACTTTGGGAAAGGCATTCCGCTCGTTGATGGGTCAAACACCTTATAAAAATAGATGCCCCCTGCGACAAAAACCGCTAAGAGGGCAACTAAAAAAATATCAATCTTATTAAATTTCAAAGCTTAGTACGATTGTAAAGCACCAGCACCAACTGCTAGGAGAACGGTAAGAATATTAAAAATCCAATACAAACCGCCTAAGACAAGACCTACAATAGCAACAATCTTAGCAATCTTAGCCTTTTCTTCTGCGCCTTTGTAATCTCCTTTCTTGTAATCGCTATCCGAAAGTATTGAGAATACGAGAGCAACAATACCGATTATACAGCTCACGAGGATCGAAATAATCGACAATACAAGATAGTTGTTAGGTTTTGCAGGTTTTGTGCCGCTGGGCTCATTTTTAATTTCACTGTTGGTGTTTGGCTGTGGCTGTTGGTACGACGGTTGTGCGTACTGCGGCTGAGGTTGGGCTTGAGCCTCAGGCTGCGGCTGAGGTTGGTCGGCTGAGAAACCGAGTTGAAACATAACATCAGGGAGCTGGTTGATCTGTGCCCAAGAAGCCATACCTTCACACCAAACGTAGGTATCAAGTGATACGGCGCCACGCATTTGATCAAGCGAAACGGGGCCAATCTGTTGTTCGCCCACACGATAATAGTAAGTCTTTTCCATTTTATCTTATTTTTTTATTTGTTAAAACAATATCAGAAGCACTTTAGATACTTCCAACAGAAGATTATAATTATTTAGTAACGTATTATTTCTTGTATAGTTTTATGTTGTTTAAAAAAAAAGCCTATGCTGAAGACATAGCAGCAAGCGCTGCAAAAAATATAGGTATTATGATGTTAGACAGAATAATCGTTACAATTAATGCTCCAAATGATATCAAACCGACCAAAGATAGAGTCTTTGCCAATTTTGCCTTACTCACAGCATCGTTGTAATCACCACGGTTATATGCCGAATCACATTGTAAAGACATAATTAAAGCAACAATTCCAAGCGGCTGACAAGCAACAATGGCAATAATAGACAACACCAAATGATTGTCGGGCTTCGGAGGCATGATTGTGTTCTGACTAGGGACAACTAAACTGAGTTGCGACATAAGTTCGGGCACCTCTGCCGCTTGTTTCCAAGTGGACATTCCCGTAGCCCAAACGTATGTGCTTGGAGTAACTACACCACGCATCTGCTCAACAGGTACAGGACCTATCTGAGCGTTGCCACTACGGTAATAATACATTTTGTCCATATTGGTACAGTCTATAATCTGTTAAAAAAGTATCGGGAGAACCTTCGGCTCTGCCAAGAGAAGATCATTGTTTAGCGACTTTATCTCGTTGATAGCTTTTTCAATTTGTTCAATAGCGCACGATGCTGTTTCGATAGAGAAGTCAGCTGTTTCGCCACTAAAACGGTTGTGACTAACGGTTTCGATATTAATTTGCTGATTACCAATAGCTGTGGTAATTAAGCCAGTGGTTCCGGGCAGGTTTTTAGTTTTAAACGAAACCAAATAGGGGAATTCAATCTTGTTGGTATCACCCAGAGAGAATGAATTTTTCTCAGTATAAGTATCTGATAATCCATGACGTGCAATAAACACGATATCAGATACAATCGACATTGCTGTCTCGCTGCTGCCTGCGCCCTTGCCGATAAAGAAATGGGTTTTTGAATATTCAGCCTCAAGCTTCACAGCATTAACAGCGAAGTTTACGCTCGAAAGAATATTGTCGTTCTTCACAGCCATTGGACGGACAGTAGCAAAAATCTGGTTACCCTCGCGCTTAGCCATGCAGATAAGTTTTATCGAGGCGTTAATTTCGGAAGCAAAGTCGATATCGTTTTTGGTAATATTCTGAATACCAATGCGCGACAGCTGTTCCATCGACACGTCGATACCGAAAGCGAGTTTGATCAAGAGGATAAGTTTGTGGCTAGCGTCGCCGCCGTTGATATCGAGAGTGGGGTCGGCTTCGGCGTAACCGTTCTGCTGGGCAAGTTTAAGAGCCGAGTCAAAGTCGAGACCCTTCTGCTGCATCTGAGTGAGGATATAGTTGCTTGTGCCGTTGAATATACCGCACACCTCGTTGATGATGTCGCCGGTGAAACTCTCTTTGATACCTTTTATAATAGGAATAGCGCCACATACTGCGGCTTCATATCCGATTTTAACATTTTGATTTTCAGCCTCCTGAAAAATATCTACGCCACGTTCGGCAAGGAGGGCTTTGTTGGCTGTAACAAGGTTTTTGCCATTGTGAACCACTCCGAAACATGTGTCGTGAACAAAGTTGGATGTGCCACCCATAGTTTCTACCACAACGTCTACATCGGGGTCGGTGAGCACTTTTTGAATGTTTTTGCCTGCATCTTCGCGGCTAACTTCCACGCCGCCACCTATAAAATATTTTTTATCCAATCCGAAACGATTGATAGCGGCGGGCGGATTAAGCTCCGCTATATATTTAAGGTTGATTTCGCGACCAGCACGTTTCGACAGCAGGTCTTTCTGCTCTGTAAGAATTTTAGCTACGCCACCGCCTACCGTGCCGCAGCCTAATATTGCAATATTTAACGGTTTCATGTGTAAATACTATACTTATAAAAATTTGGTGCAATGTAATAAGATTTTTTGGATTATAAGCTGTTTTGAGCAAAGTTTTTTTTAACAAAATACTATTATAATTTTTATCAAAAAAAATTTGTAGTTTGTTTTATTATTTGTATATTGCAGTGTCAAATTATACAAGCTCAGATATAGGAGAATTGCATTATTTTCAACTAATTGCAATTTTTAATTGTACAACTGCTACTCAAACTCACAACCGTCATGGAAAAATTAAACATCATAGCAACCGCACTAATCATGCTTTTAACTATGCAAGGTTGCCGAAATTCTGGCCAACATACAGGGCAAAACGCGCAAGTGCCAGACACAGAAACCACATCTGCCGCCACCGACGAGGCAGCACTAATCGACACTATCGACCAATATGTCAACACTATACGCGAGAGTGGCGACATGTTTGATTTTAAACGCACCCAAATTGAAAATGGATATGCGGTAGTATGCACGCTCAACGGCAACGTGGTAAAGGTGTCGATTCTCGACAGCTCGGGACGAAACACCGACTACTACATTCGCTCGTCGCGGCCTGTATTTATGAACAGGAATGTGTTTTTAGACGTTGACTCGTCGTATTTAGAAAGCGCCTACTACATTGATGGCAAGGTCTACAAATATTTCTGCGATGGATTTGAAGTTACAGACCAGAACGCCGTAGACAACATTTCGCTTAACACTCAAAACGATTTGGCTGCCAAATTTTAAAAAAAAAAGCAAACACCTTGTGGCGTTTGCTTACTATAAGATTGGTAAAAAATTTTTAACCCATCAAACCGCCGGTGATAGCGATGCACTCGCCGGTAATGTATGCTGCCGAGTCGGAAGCAAGGAACGAAACCAAATCAGCAACTTCTTCGGCCTCGCCGAAACGTCCGAGCGAAATTGTCTTAACGAGTTCTTCCTCAGGAAGTCCCTCGGTCATATCTGTGCGGATAAATCCCGGAGCGATAGCGTTAACGGTAATATTCTTTCTACCAACTTCTTTTGAGAGGGCTTTGGTAGCGGCAATAATTGCGCCTTTTGAAGCCGAGTAGTTGGTTTGTCCAGGAAGACCTATTATGCCCGAAACAGATGCCATATTGATAATTCTTCCGTGTTTTTTGCGCACCATCTTCGGCAGAACTGCGCGGGTAACGTTGTAGAAACCGTTGATAGTGATAGTGGTAACGGCAGCCCAGTCTTCTTTGGGCATAAGGGGCAAGAGGTTGTCTTTGCGTATACCGGCGTTGTTTACAAGCACGTCGATATATTCGCCCTTGTTGTCGTTGAGCCATTGCTCAATAGCGGCTGTGGTCTCTTCGTAGTTGGCTACGTCAAACTTGATAAGTTCGCCCTCTTGACCTGCCTGTTTTGTAAGTTCAAGAGTCTCTTTAGCTTTTGCCTCGTTAGAGACATAGTTGATAAGCACCTTGAATCCTTGGCTTGCGAGTTTTACACAGATAGCGCGTCCAAGTCCGCGGCTTCCTCCTGTTACTAATGCGTATTTCATATTGTTATGATGTTAATAATAAAGTTCGTCCTCGTCGGCGAGCATATACTTGCGCGAATAATACCAAGTGGTAACCAAGCTGATAGCGAAACCAGCCAAAGCCATTACCAAAAGAGTGGTAGGAAACGCAGTGATAGTTACAACGCCGTCTACAATCTTCTCGATAAATTTAACTGTAAGGGTAAGACCCACGGTAGATAGCACGATTGCCACCACCGACTGAATAAGCGCACGTTTTAAATAAGGCTTTGTAATTGTCCAAGTAGATGCGCCAATAAGTTTTGCAGTGCGGATATCAAACCTGTTGCCCGACATCTGCAACCTTACCGTATTGCTAATAAATATGATGGTGATAACCAGCAGCACCAGGCTCAGAGTAAACACAATAGTGGAAACCTTGTTTAGCACCGAAGTAGAATTGCGCCATACGTTGTGCGGAAAATTCACCTCGTCTACCACCTTGTTGGTTTTCAGCTGGCGCGATAGCGACTTGATGCTGTCGAGGGTGGCGTACTCGCTGTTGAGTTTCACCTCGATACGCGACATCAACGGATTATTGCCGTCGAGTATAGCCACAAAGTCCTCGCCGAGCTCTTCTTTGAGTTCGTCGGCAGCCACATCCTTTGAAATAAACTTGCTCTCGCGCACAAACGGATATGTCGACAGCTGCTTGCGAAACATCTCGATAGAGGCAAGGCTGCTGTTGTCGTTGAGTGTGATTGTAAGTTTAATGTTGCTGCGAAACATATCACTGATATGCTGTGTGTTAAAAATTAACATAAAAAACAGTCCCGACATATAGAGCACCAACGCTATACATAGCGTGGTGGAGAATGTGGACATCAATAATTTGCGCCGGTAGAATTTGCTCGCCGTTGGGCGCATGGTTTCTGTTTGTTCCATTGTTGTTTTTCTTGTACTTTTTCTTGACGTAGATTTGCTTTTCCTTTTTGTTGCAAATATAAGCACTCTATTTGTTTTTACGAATTGTTTATTTGTATAAATTTGCAACAAAATTATTTTTTTTTTGAAACTATGAAAAAAACCGCATTAATAACAGGCATCACAGGACAAGACGGTGCATATTTGGCCGAGTTCCTGCTCAAAAAAGGATATATGGTACACGGCGTTAAGAGGCGCAGTTCGCTTTTCAACACCGAGCGTATCGACCACCTCTATCAAGACCCCCACGAGGAGAACCGCATGTTTAAGCTTCACTACGGCGACCTCACCGACAGCACCAACCTGATACGCATAGTTCAAGAGGTTCAACCCGACGAGATATACAACCTTGCCGCCATGAGCCACGTGGCTGTAAGTTTCGACACCCCGGAATACACAGCCAATGCGGATGGAATAGGCACTCTGCGACTGTTGGAAGCCATTCGCATACTCGGAATGGAAAACCACACACGCATTTACCAAGCCTCCACATCCGAGCTTTTTGGCAAAGTGCAAACCGTTCCCCAAAACGAAAAGACTCCTTTTTATCCCCGCTCGCCATACGCTGTGGCAAAACTTTATGCTTATTGGATAATGGTAAACTACCGCGAGGCTTACAACATTTTCGCTTCAAACGGAATACTCTTTAACCACGAGTCTCCCATACGCGGCGAAACATTCGTAACCCGAAAAATTACCCGCGCCGTTGCCCGAATTGCCCTCGGCATGCAAAAAGAGCTGTATCTCGGCAACATGAGTTCAAAACGCGACTGGGGTCACGCAAAAGATTACGTTAAGGCTATGTGGATGATCCTCCAGCACACAAAACCCGACGATTTTGTTATCGCCACGGGCGTTACCACCGAAGTGCGCGAATTTGTGCGGATGGCTTTTGCCGAAACTGGAGTTAATATAATATTTAAAGGTGTGGGCGTTGACGAAATAGGCGTTGTGGACTCTATCAGCGACGACCCGAAATACCGCGACATAAAACAGCATGTGCACCTTGGCGATGTGGTAGTAAGGGTAGATCCTCGTTATTTCCGTCCCACAGAGGTGGATTTGCTGATAGGCGACAGCACCAAAGCACGCACCGAACTTGGCTGGCAGCCCGAATACGACCTGCAGAAACTCTGCGCCGAAATGGTAAACTCCGACCTTAAACTTATGAAGAAAGACCGTTATCTGCACGAAGGCGGTTTCAAAACTTTAAATTACTTTGAATAAACAACTGAATATCAATGAATAAAGATAGCAAAATATATGTAGCAGGCAACCGCGGACTTGTGGGTAGCGCCATTACCGCCGCATTGCGCAAACGTGGTTACAACAATCTCGTTTTTACTCCTCACGCTCAATACGATTTAATTGATACCAAGACTGTTGAGGCGTTTTTTGAAAAAGAGCGTCCCGAATATGTGTTCCAGTCTGCCGCTCACGTGGGTGGCATCATCGCAAACCTCACCTACCGCGCCGACTTTATCTATCAGAACCTTATGATAGAGACCAACATCATCAATTCGGCATACAAATACGGAGCTAAAAAACTGCTCTTCCTCGGCTCAAGCTGCATCTACCCAAAAAATCCTCCGCAGCCTATGACCGAAGATGTTTTGCTCACATCCGAACTCGAATACACCAACGAGCCATACGCACTAAGCAAGATAGCCGGCATAAAGCTCTGCGAAAGCTACAACCTGCAATACGGCACCAACTTCATCTCCGTAATGCCCACAAACCTTTACGGACCCAACGACAACTACAATCTTGAAACGTCGCACGTATTGCCAGCCATGATTCGCAAGTTTCACCTTGCCAAATGCTTAGAAAACAACGACATGGAAGCAGTAAAACGCGACCTCGACCGTCGTCCGATAGAAGGCGTAAGCGGATCATCCCCCCTACCCCAGCAGTTGGAAATAATCAAAAAGTACGGCATATCTGGCACTGGCAGCAACGCAACAGTAGAACTTTGGGGCGACGGATCGCCACGCAGAGAGTTCCTCCACTCGCAAGACCTCGGCGAAGCGTGCGTGTTCCTTATGGAAAACGTTGACTTCAGCGATATTCTTAGCAAACAGTTCAATATCAAAGACTTCAGTGTTCCATACACCAAAACCGAAGTGCGCAACACACATATTAATATAGGCACGGGCAAAGACCTCACCATTTCCGAACTTGCATCTATGGTTCAAAAAACTGTGGGATTCACAGGAAAAGTTGTTTGGAACGCCGACAAACCCAACGGAACTCCTCAGAAACTACTTGACGTATCCAAACTTGAAAAACTCGGCTGGAAATACAGCATTGAATTAAACGACGGCATAGCAACAAGTTACAACAATTATTTAAACGAAGAGGTTAAATAGCGAAAACTGATTTAGCATTTTTTATATTGTCGATTAGTAATTTTTTAACTATCTTTGCCGAACAAATACAAGGACAAAAATGGCAAAAGAAAAAAAACAACGGGACAGTTACAAGATAATTCTTTACAACGAAACCACCTTGCACGAAACCACATCGTTTAGAGTAAACATGCTCAACATGGTGGCATACGCAGGTGCATTGATAATCGTTATAGCGCTGCTTACAGCGATACTATTTATCTACACACCGCTCAACTCGTTTCTACCCAAGCAAGACGACGAGGACATGAAATGGGCGCTCACTACCAACGCCAAGCGCATGGACAGCATTAGCACTGTGCTACTGCAACGTCAGGAGTATTTCTCCAAGATTAGAAACATAATGAACGGTCGCAGTTTCGAAGAATACGACGAGAAGGAAGACACCACAACCATTGAGCGTCAGCATGCCGACTTCACAAAATCGAAACACGACAGCATTGTGCGCATTCTCATCGAAGAAGAAACTCAGCAGACCCTCGCACTCATCAACTCTTCGGGAAAAGAAAAATACAAACGACGCAATTTCTTTATGCCAGTCCATGGCACTCTCACATCGAAATTCAACCCGGAAATTAAGCACTGGGGCATCGACATCGCCGCCAAAGAAGACGAGCCCATACTCGCAACACTCTCCGGCACAGTGATTCTTGCCACTTGGACTATTGAAACAGGCAATACAATTCAAATTCAGCACGACGACAACCTCATTTCGGTATACAAACACAACTCGGTACTGTTGAAAAATGCTGGCGACAAGGTTCAGGCTGGCGATCCGATTGCTATTATCGGCAACTCTGGCGAGTTCACCTCTGGTACCCACCTCCACTTTGAAATTTGGCACGACGGTGTTCCCGTTAATCCTGAGGACTATTTAATTTTCCCGCAATGAAACGAAGAATAGCAATTTTGGGTTCTACGGGCAGCATTGGCACGCAGACCCTCGATGTTATAGAACGCAATCCCGACAAATTTGAGGTAGAGATACTTACAGCTGGTTCTAATTGGGAACTATTAGTTCAGCAGGCTATCAAATTTCAGCCAAACGCCGTAGTTATTGCCAACGAATCATTGTATCAATCTACAAAAGACGCACTCAAGGACTATCCAGTAAAGGTGTTCACCGGCAGCAAGTCGATTTCCGACGTTGTGGAGTTCGACACCGTTGACATGGTGGTGGCTGCAATGGTTGGCTATTCGGGACTCATCCCCACGGTCAACGCCATACGTCATAAAAAGCCCATCGCGCTTGCCAACAAGGAGACCCTCGTGGCGGCAGGATGCATCGTTATCCGCGAGGCATTGGAAAACCACGTGCCTATCCTACCCGTCGACAGCGAGCATTCTGCTATCTTTCAGTCACTTGTGGGCGAAGGCGACAACGAGGTGGAAAAAATTCTCCTCACAGCATCGGGCGGACCATTCCGTGGCAAAAACCACGAGTTTCTTGCCAAAGTGAAAAAAGAGCAGGCGCTTAAGCACCCCAATTGGAACATGGGCGCAAAAGTTACCATCGACTCGGCATCGCTTATGAACAAAGGATTGGAAACCATTGAGGCAATGCACCTTTTCAACGTGCCTGTCGACAAGATAGAAGTGCTTGTTCATCCGCAGAGCATAGTTCACTCGGGCGTGCAGTTTGTTGACGGCTCGGTAAAATTCCAGCTCGGAGTGCCCGACATGCGTTTGCCCATCCAGTTTGCCATTGGCTATCCCGAAAGGCTTCAAAGCACATTCCCACGTGTGGATTTCTTTCTGCTCAAAAGCCTGACATTCGAGAAACCCGACCTCAACGTATTCAGAAACCTTGCGCTCGCAATTCACGCCGCCAAACAAGGAGGCAACTTAGCTTGCGCCATGAACGCCGCCAACGAGGTGGCTGTTAAGCGTTTCCTTCAAGACAAGATTGGATTCTTAGAGATGTCGGACCTCATTGAAACCACTATGCAGAAAACGCCGTTCATCTCCGACCCCACTCTCGACGACATTATTGCCACACACGCCGAGGCGGTAAGAATAGCAGAGGAGACAGCTTAGTTTTGTGGACGCTTACGGCTTCCGCTGTAAAGTTCAAAGCACTCTAACTTGCACTCAATAGCACCGTTATAGAGTTTCACCTTACGCGAAGGATGAAGTCCGAGGTTTTTCAGTGCGCCGAGGTTCCCGCTCAGCACCCATACCTTGCTGTCGGTGTAGGAAGCTTTCAGGCGGTTGCCGATATTCTTGTAAAACTCTGTCATCTCGGCGGCATCTTCCAGACGCTCGCCGTAGGGAGGATTCATAATCACAAATATATTGCGGAAAGGTTCTTCGTTTTTGAAGAAATCCATACGGTCAAAGTCGATAAAATCTTCCACACCAGCCTTGTCGGCATTGCGTGAGGCGGCATCAAGAGCAGCCGGGTCGTTGTCGTAACCAATGATTCGGGTGTTGGCATCACGCTTTACGGCGTTCTTAGCCTCCTTTTTCAGAGCCGACCAAATCTCGTGGTCGTAATTGTTCCATTTTTCAAAAGCGAAATTGCGGAAAGTGCCCGGAGCAATGTTGCGAGCCATCAGACAGGCCTCAATCGGGAACGTTCCCGAACCGCACATAGGGTCGAGAAGAGTCTGCTGCCCGTCCCAACCTGCTATTTTTAAAATTCCGGCAGCCATCACCTCGTTGAGCGGGGCGAAGGTCTGACGAGCCTTGTATCCACGTCGGCTCATAGGCACGCCGGTGCTGTCGAGCGATACGATACATTCGCTGTTGTAGATATGGAGGTTGAACCTGATGTCGGGATATTCGGTGTCCACATCGGGACGTTTGCCACGGCGGTCGCGAAAAAAGTCGCAGATAGCGTCCTTCATCTTCAGCGAGGCATATTTGCTGTGGGTAAACACCGTTCCGCTGGTCACAGGGTCGATGGCAAAAGTCTGATTTACAGAAAAATATTTTTCCCAATCTATCTTGTAAATCTGATTATAGAGGGCGCGTTCGTCGTTGGCGTTAAACTTGGCAATAGGCACAAGCACTTTGAGCGCCGTTCTGAGCCAGAGGTTGCACTTATATAGCAGCGTAGTGTCGCCACGGAACATCACGGCACGGTTGAGCACCGAAATATCCTTAGCGCCAAGGGCTTCAAGTTCGTCTTTGAGCACATTTTCCAGTCCGAAAAATGTAGTTGCGGTAATATTAAATAGTTCCATTATATTTTAGTCTAAATAATAACTTTCGTTAACGATATGCAGTTTTTCGCCGTCTTTTCTCACATAGTAGCGTTTAAGGGGATATTTAGAACTGCCGCTCTGCACAGCACCCTGCAAGAGCACACTGTATTGCGAATCGCAATTTTTATCGGTGTCGGTATGATAAAGGCAGTGTGTTTGTTCATTGTAAATCAATGCAGTATGCTTACTAGAAACTGGACAGGCTCGATCATAGGCATAATAAGTGGTACAGTCGAAATTATAGACAAAAATACCATTATAACCACCTGTTACATAGCACCATCCGCCCGGATTCTGCAACGAAGCGAACTGAGCCTGACTCAAATAGATATAAAAATCGACCCTGACATCTGGTATAGGTTCTTCGGAATGTCCACAGCCTGAGAACATTAAACCAAAAAATAAGACTATGTATAACAATTTAGCTTTCACAGCGTTTTATTTATTGTAATTTTGCTGCAAAATTATTAAATTAATTTCAGATGAAGACATCATACATAAAAACTATATTTTTATCGCTAATAATACTCATTTCGTCGCTTACTGTGGCAGAGGCTCAAGGACCTGACT
Organism: Bacteroidales bacterium; assembly: GCA_017960885.1. Classification (GTDB taxonomy): domain Bacteria; phylum Bacteroidota; class Bacteroidia; order Bacteroidales; family UBA3824; genus UBA3824. The sequence goes on along the minus strand of JAGCYI010000230.1, from coordinate 36,672 downwards.
TTGGCAAGTTCAACCCCTCCATGGAAGTTGCGCCAAGTGGTAGTCAGTACTCTCAGGATGGCTTCCTTATGGAAAAAGGTCTATCCAACAAGAAGAAAAAACGCCTCAGCAAAAAATACAAAAAGAAAAAGGCGAAGATGGAAAAGAAAAAGGTAAAAAAAGAGAAGAAAGCCGCCGAAAAAGCTGAGAAAAAAGCCACCAAGGAAGCCATGAAGGCAGATACCGACGAAGAAGAAGGCGAAGAGAAACTCTCTAAAAAAGAGAAGAAAGCCTTGAAAAAGCAAGAAGCCGAAGAGGCTGAAGAAGGCAAACTTAGCAAAGAAGACAAGAAAGCCGCAAAAGCCAAAGCCAAGGAGGAGAAAAAGAAAGCGAAAAAAGGCATAGTTGAAGACGAGGAAGACGAGGTAAAAGAGCTTGATTCAGATTACCGCACCGAAGAAGAGTTTGTAAACGAGGGCGAAAGTCTTGAATTTGAGGATGATAACGCTCCAAAGAAACAACCCGTTGTAAAACCCGCCGAACCAGAAGAATTTGATAAAAAAGCCGAAAAGAAAGAAGCGAAAGAGGTAGCCAAAGAGGCGAAGAAAAAGAAGAAAGACCTTTCGCCCGAAGAGAAAGAAAAGCAGAAAAAAATCAAGAAGGCTACAAAAGAGTTCAAGAAAAGTTCCGGCGACGGCCATATCGACCACGAGAAAAACGCAAAACTGCGCGAAAAGCAGGCGAAAAAAGACCAGAAAGTAAAGGCTGAAGAAGACCGCAAAAAAGAATTGCGCACCCGTGCAGCCCAAGGAGGCGACCTCAAAACCAAAGAGAAACGCGAACTTGAAAAAGAACAGCGCAAAAAACGCATCCAAGAAGCCAAGCACTACAAAAAGGCTAAAAAGGCACTTATTCAGATTCAGGACACCAAGACCATGAAAAAAATGAAAAAGCACCACAAAGAAACCGACAAGAAGATGAAAAACCAATACAAAAACAAAAAGAAACGCAAATTATTCAAGAACTTTTTTAAATAATACTCAAAATGAACGGATCAGCATTCGCATGTATAATGATCATCATTATAGCCGCCTTTATTGCCGCTATGGTGTTCATTCTTAGGAAAAACAAATACGACACCGAAGAGAAACGCCCTGTGGAAAAACAAAATCTCAACGATTTTTCCACCGCACTAAACTCTATCTCGCTCGAAAGGGGAATGACCCCCGAAGAGAAAAAACGTCGCGAGGAAGCCCGTGCCGCCGAAGAAAAACGTCTGCAAGAGATTAAGTTCAAGAGCGACAACCCGATTAAGGAAATCCAAGCAAGAAACCACATGCGCAAATCGCCCGCCGACGAATACTTTGAGCGCATGAAACTTGCTGCCGCCGAGGTTATCAAACCCAAAAAGTAACTAACGTTTTTTAATATCACGTTTCTTTTATATCTTTGCGGCGTACATAAAAAACCTTTACAATGGACGCTACACGACAGAACAAAATAAGCCGCTTAGTTCAAAAAGAGGCGGCATCCTACTTCCTTACGCATCAAGGCGATTATCAGGGAGTTATCATATCGGTAACCGAAGTGCGCGTTACGCCTGACTTAGACGAAGCGCGTATTTTTGTGAGCATTTTTCCACAAAACCTCAGAACCAAGGTGCTTGCTAAGATTACCGCCAACCTCAAGCAGATACGGTTTGAACTCGCAGCCAAAATGCGTTACCAGCTGCGCCGTATTCCCGACCTGCTCTTCATGCCCGACGAAAGTCTCGACTATGCAGAGCGCATCGAAGAGTTATTAAGCAAAGATAAAAACCTCAACTCCGAAAAATAATGCAGTACGACCCAGTTAAACGCTCGCTCGGCAATGTTTTCAACAAGACACCGCTTCTGCGCAAGGTGTTTTACAAGCTTCTTGACATTCTGCTACTTAGAGCATGGTATATAAAGCGTGAAATTAAAAAGATATACTCCAAAAACCGCAAAGCAGAAACCAATGTGCTTGACGCCGGTTCGGGTTTTGGTCAGTACAGTTTCTTTGTGTCGTCGTATCTGCGCAAGGCTCAGGTGCTTGGCGTTGACGTAAAAGAAGAACAGATTGAAGACTGCAACCAGTTTTTCGCCAAGATAAACCGCGCCGACCGAGTTAAGTTTCAATATGCCGACCTCACCAAATTTACCGACCCCGACAAATACGACCTTGTGCTGTCGGTAGACGTAATGGAGCATATACTCGAAGACGAGCTTGTATTCAAAAACCTCTGCGACAGCATGAAACAAGGCGGTGTGCTGCTCATCTCCACCCCGTCAGACCAAGGCGGCAGCGACGTTCACGACGAAGACGACCACTCTTTTATCGACGAGCATGTGCGCGACGGCTACAATATCGACGACATAGAGCAGAAACTGCTCCGCGCCGGATTCTCAAAGGTGGAGAAACGCTACTCCTACGGCACGCCCGGCAGCATTGCTTGGCGCCTGAGTATGAAATGGCCTATTATGATGCTCAATTTCAGCAAGTTGATGTTCATTGTGCTGATACCTTATTATATTGTCACATTCCCATGGGCTTTCGTCTTAGACTGGATCGACACCATCACCGACCACAAAACCGGCACAGGCCTTATTGTAAAAGCCACAAAATAAGCGTATTATGAAACTACCGCTGCAGATATCGTTTCGTTACCTTTTTGGCGGAAAACGTAATCTTGTAAACATTATCACCAAGATTTCAATTTTCGGAGTGGCGGGCATGACTGCGGCATTGATTGTTATTCTCTCGGTTTTCAACGGGTTCGACATGGTGGTGCGCGGACTTATGAACCAGGTGGATCCCGACCTCAAAATTGAGTCGCAGCGTGGCAAGACTTTCATTGTAGACAGCGTAAAAAAACAGCAAATACTTGCGTTAGACGGTGTCAGGCACTTTGTAGAAAACATCGAAGAGACTGCCCTGTTCCAATACGAAAAACATCAGCTGATTTCCGTAATCAAAGGCGTTGACTCCAACTATGTGCAATGCAACGGCGTGCCTGACGCCACGTTTGTAGGAGGCTTTGTTCTAAAAGACAAATTCGACAATCCTATGTGCGTGTTGGGCAGCGACATAGCCAGCAAGCTCCAAGTTACGGTAAATGGTTTTCACTACCTCAAAATCTACGTGCCGATACGCAACGAACATATCACGCTTGTACCCGAAGAGGCTTTCCACAGCTCTGTTGCAATGCCTTCGGGCGTGTTTCACATTCATCAGGACTATGACTCCAAATTTGTTTACGTACCAATAAAATTTGCCCGTGAACTGCTCAATTACGCTCCCGACGAAGTGTCGTCGATAGAGATTTTTTGTCAGCCAGATGCCGATCCCAACGATGTAGCCGACCAAATCAAAAAGATTGTTGGAGAGAGTTTCTCTGTTAAAGACCGCTATCAGCAGCAAGACTTGCTCTACAAGATTATGAAGAGCGAAAAACTCTCAATTTTTGTTATGCTGATGTTTATCTTTATCATAGCCTCATTCAACATTATAGGTGCTCTCACCATGCTCATCATCGACAAGAAGGGCGACATCGAAACCCTCTCGCACCTCGGCGCCGACAAGACATTCATTCACAGCATTTTTGTAAACACAGGACGGCTTATCACCATTATCGGCTCGGTGTCGGGCATGGCGTTAGGTCTTGCGTTGTGCCTGATACAGAAACATTTCGGTGTAATTGAGTTTCCAGAAGGTTCGTTCATTATCGACTCCTACCCTGTCGACATCAGATTTTGGGATGTAATTATCTCACTATTAGCCGTTATGCTCATAGGATTTGTGGCTTCGGTAATTCCTGCCCGAAGAATCAAATAGCACGCGCTACTCGGCATTTTTCCAACGTTCTACAGCAGCCTCAAACGCCTTTGCCCCATTGTGATACTCCGGGAAAAGGTTGTAGGTGTCCTCAATTATCTCGTCGATATGTGTACCAAAGTCAAAAACCGCATTTTTAAAAGTGGTGACATCCACACCCATGCGTTTCACCTCATCGAACTTCATATCGGCATAGCCTATCACGTCGGGCGCAGACGGCGAAAACGGAAATGCGCATCCGTCTAAGCAAACCGACGACGTGTCCACATCTTTAAGCCATGCTTCAAAAGACACATCTAAATTATTGATATTAAACAATATAGAGTTAGAAAAGTTTTTAAGATAGATACCAGCGTGTGGCAACACCTGGTTAACAGTTTCCACAATCAAATTAGTGTCGCAAATGTTGACACCGATTATAAAAAACGAGTTTCCACGGTTAATAAGCCATATTTCGGCATCGTTGAAAGGAATCATCAAAGATTTTTTCACAGGCGAACTCCGCAAAACACCTTCCATCATCACAACAGGCAGCGAATTAACCTCTGGCGCAGCTTGAGCCGAATCCAAGACCTCACAACTGCCTTGAGCCAAAGTACGTGCGCAAGCAGTCATTAGTCGCGAATAGTTTATACGATAAGCTTGAGCCGATTTCAGCACAAAACCGTCGGCAAGGGAAACATCGTCGCGCAGCACCTCCCCTTGCTCTTTAGTCGCCATGCTTCCAAACGAAAACAACGCCGAGAGCCTGCCCTTGGCTGCAATATACGCCTTTTCGGGATATACAAGGTTTGGCGCAATACGATGAATAGCTTGAGCCGCCGACATTTCCCCCTTGGTTTTTACAAACTTGACAAAACGGAGTCCGCCTTTTAGCAGTTTAGGCAGTACGACAATTTTTTTAGGCTCTTTTTGCGAAATTGTCCTGAACATTTCGCAGAGCGGTGTATAAAGGCTATTTGTGTTCATCAGTTTTTAACAAATTGTGAAATCCTTACTATTGCGGCATTTTATTAGCCGAAAAATGATGTTTTTTTGTTTTCTTTGCCAAAAATATCAAAAATTGCTCAATTAAAATGATTATTATAAAAAACAAATTAATATTTACGCTCAAAACAGCCATTTTAACGGCTATGTTTTCGGCGTTGCTGTTCTCGTGCGCCCAAGTAGGCACCATCGGAGGTGGCGACGACGACACTGACGCACCGATTCTCAAAAAGTCGAAACCAAAAATCTACTCTGGAAACTTTCACAAAAAAAAGGCTAAATTGAAATTCGATGAGTATTTCACCCTCGAAAAAATCGACCAGAAATTTCTCATGTCGCCGCCCCATTACGAAAAAGCTCCAAAAATAAAAATCCGCGGCAAAAAGATAATCACTAAATTCAAAGAGCCTCTTCGCAACGACACCACATACACATTACAGTTTTTCGACTGCATACAAGACTTCCACGAAGGCAACCACGAACCTGATTTCGACTTTGTATTCTCCACAGGTGCCGTGTGCGACAGTTTTGCCATAAGCGGCACAGTTAGAGACGCCGAAACTCTCAAAAAAGAGGATAACCTGCTCGTGGGCATCTACGCCGAAAACATGCTCAACGAGGATTCGTGTTTCCTCAAATACAAACCCACTTACATCACCAGAACCGATTCGTCTGGACATTTCAAGGTTAAAAACGTTTCTCCCGGACAATACAAAATTTTTGTGCTCGGCGACATCAACGAAACCCAAAAATTCGACATCGAAGATGAAAAAATAGGCTTCATCAACACCGTTGTGATACCTGAAGCTCAAACCGTTACAAAAATCGACTCGCTTTCTGCCGGCACTGTTCTACATTCGGGCGAACCCGGACACAAAATTATCGACACCCTGCAAAACGACACCGTTATTGTCCAAAACATTCTGTATACCACGCCTAACAACATCAACTTGGTGGCATTCAATCAGATAAAGACAATACAATATATCTCCGAACGTTCAAGAGAAATCAGACCAAGATTTTTCCTCGGATTCAACAAGTCTATTGGAAACGACTCTGTAATAATCACTTATGTGGACGACACATTAAAATCGCCACAGATGTATTACGATTTCAACTATCAGCGCGACAGTCTGTATGTATGGCTTTTGGATACCGCCGACGTGCGCAACGACACTCTGCAACTGCGTGTTACATTCCCAACTATCGACTCGCTGCAAAACCCTATCACCGAAACCGACACCCTCAATCTGCGCTACGCTCCCAAAAAGCAGAACAGCAAGGATAAAAACGCCCAAAATAAAGCACCCGAAAAGCCAAACATCGATTCGCTGAGCTTTATTGTCAAGACCAATTTTACAGGCGATTTCGACCTCAACGGTCTGGCTTCCTTAGAGATTCCCGTCCCCACTACAAAAATTGACACATCCAAAATTCACCTTTACCAACTCCGCGACACCACGTTTGAGGACGATATGAACCAGAAACTGATTAAAGCAGCCAGATTAGACAGTGCCAATTTCCGACTCGTTTTCAAGCGTGGCATTAAGGGTGACATCATTTTCTACCCAACCGACACAACAGTTGCCGAAAACTGGTACACAGCCACTTATAGCGAAAATCGCGACACTGTGAATATTACCATCACCGACACTGCCATGGTTAAGAAAGGTAGGTTTAAAAACATGCTCAAGCACTACAACGATTATTATTTAGGCGAAGTGCAAAAACTCCGCGACACTGTGCCTACTAACATTATTTCTCAAAAAAGGCTCAAATTTGAACGTCCATCCCGCGACAGCATTAAAATTGTGTTTGAAAAACCGCTTGTTCGCAAGACCGACATCTCTACCATCAATGTATCAACCACTTATGATGTTTGGGCAGACACCTATCCCGACAACAACAAGTTAACAATTATTATGCGCGACACAGCCGCCATCAACAAAGACACTCTTGCCATAAAGCTCTCAACTTTCGACAGATACGTAAAATCAAAAAACAACAAAATTTCTGAACGGTTTTTCAGAGATACAATTTTTGCAATCTACGAAATTAAAACACAGAAAATCAAGTCGGTAAAACGCATTGCCAACGACACATTGCAGTTCGTGTTTAAATATCCGCTCAAAGACAGGCCGTTTCTAAAACTTGTTGACACAGTTTACAACAACAACTGGTACAATATCCAACTATCAGAAAAACAAGACACTATGACAGTTTTACTGAATAGTTTTGCGGCAAATATCGACACGCTCAACTATTCTATCTCATACCAGAGTCTCGACCGTTTCGACCACTATTTTACACAAACCGACACAATGGTTACCTTCAAACCCAAGGAGGCGAACACACAAACAAATCAAAACAACCAATCACGCCGCCGAAGCAATGTGGGTTTAGAAAAACAAAAAGAGAAAGAAGAAGCCGCCAAAAACCAAGTGTCTGCCACTCTGCGTATTCCTGTAAAATACGAACTAATTGCCGACACTCTCCACCTGCGCGACAAGCTTATCAAATACAAATGGGAACCTGCTAAAAAATACGAACTTGTAGTTGACGACTCAGTGTTTACCAGCATATTAAACACTCCTAACCTCTACATCAGCAGTGAAGGCACAATACGAACCGAAGATTATTACGGCAGTATGACCATCAACCTGCTCAACACCGGCAACATAGAGCATTATCCCGACATCGACGACGACCTGCCGCCTTTTGACGATGTGGACACCGCAAGGGTACGCATCCGCAAACGCACTCCTCTGGTTACCGATTCAACCGCCAACTATACTGCGCTCTCTTCTGGAATGCTTGTTGTTTGCCTATGCAACAATAAAGACGAGATTGTATATTCTAAAACAGCCACTTGCGACGGCAAGGTAGTTTTCGACTTTATTGTTCCTGGCGAATACACCCTAAAAATCATTCACGACCGCAACAGCAACAAAAAATGGGATACTGGTGATTATCTGAAACATATCTATCCAGAACGGGTAATTGCCTATCCCCGAAAACAAAACGTAAAGTCAAAATGGAATGTAGATGTCCTATGGAAGTTGTGATATTTTAAATAATTGAAAATGAAGCAAAAAAGCGTATATATATGTCAAAACTGCGGAGCCTCCTCGCCTAAGTGGATCGGCAAATGTCCATCGTGCCAGCAGTGGAACACCTTTGTTGAAGAGGTGGTAACCAACACAATTAAACCCTCGTCGGGAGTTTTTCAGGCATCAGAAGTGCGTCCTGTAAAGATTTCAGACATTAAAACCGATACCGTAGTGCGAATCGACACCAACAACACAGAATTTAACCGTGTGCTTGGCGGTGGCATTGTACCAGGATCGGTAATACTCATCGGCGGCGAGCCGGGTATCGGCAAAAGTACGCTCTCGATACAGATTGCGCTCAACATTCCCCAAAAAACCCTATACGTTTCGGGCGAAGAGAGTGCGTCGCAGATAAAACTGCGTGCCGACCGCATAAAAAAATCTACCGACAACTGCCTTATACTCTGCGAAGTAACCGTTGAAAACATAATTCCTGCAATACGCGAGACCAAACCTGCGCTTGTGGTTATCGACTCAATACAAACCCTGCGCACCGTCAACGCCGAATCATCGCCCGGAACTGTGACACAGATTCGCGAATGCGCCGACATTCTTATCCGCTTTGCCAAAGAAAACAACATCCCCGTAATCCTCATCGGCCATATCAACAAAGACGGCAACATAGCCGGACCCAAGATTTTGGAGCACATGGTGGACACGGTTTTGCAGTTCGAAGGCGACAGCTCGCACGTTTACCGTGTGTTGCGAGGCATAAAAAACCGCTTCGGAACCACCTCCGAAGTCGGTATATTTGAGATGCTTAGCGATGGTTTGCGGCAGGTTTCAAACCCAGGAGAATTGCTTATTCATCATCACGAAAGCAACACATCGGGTGTAACAGTTTCTGCCGCAGTTGAAGGATTACGGCCGTTTGTTATTGAAGTTCAGAGTCTTGTGAGCACCGCAGCCTACGGAGTGCCGCAGCGTAGCACCACAGGATTCGACACAAAACGGTTGAATATGCTCTTGGCTGTTTTGGAACGCCGCTGCGGATTCCGTCTCAACACAAAAGATGTTTTTCTCAACATAGCAGGCGGCATAAAAATCAACGACCCAGCCATGGATATGTCGGTAATTACTGCAGTGCTCAGCAGCGACCTTGATATTGCAATACCTCACGATGTTTGCTTTGCAGGCGAAGTAGGACTCACTGGAGAGATCCGTCCTGTATCACGTGTAGAGCAACGTATAGTGGAGGCTGAGAAAATCGGATTCAAGAAAATATTCATTTCAGCCGCCCACAAAAAGAATATCGAAAACATCCGCCACACTATCGACATCGTAATGGTGTCCAAGATAGAGGAGCTCTTTAGGATGCTATTCGTAAAGCGCAGAAGCACACAAGAATAGGATTTTTTACAATTGTATCAATGTTTACAATTATAAATATAATGTAATTTTGCATTTTACAAATGTAATAGGTATATATCAAATATACTTCTATAATTGTCTGTGTGTAAAGCGTAATAATAATATGTTGTGTGTAATAAACTAAAAAACATACGTACAACTATTCAGAATAATTATTAGAAAAACAGAGAAACAATTCAGTTTTAGATTTCACGTGTTTTTTATTCACGAAAGAATTATTAACTTTGCATACCAAAATAAAATGAGTTTTTTGTATCAAAATTTAATAAAGTACTTATGCAACTTCTTGAATTTGAACAGCCTATACAGGAACTAGAAGCACAATTGGCCAAGGCGGAAGAGATCAAAGCCGCCGGCACGGTGGATATAGAATCCACAATAGCCGACCTCAAAAAAAAGATATCCGCCACTCGCAGAGATATTTACGAAAATCTCACTCCATGGCAGCGCGTGCAAGTTTCCCGTCATCCCGAAAGACCATACACTCTTGCATATATCAACGCCATTTGCGACGATTTTATCGAACTGCACGGCGACCGTCAGATCAAAGACGACACCGCTATGGTAGGCGGCTGGGGCATGGTTGATGGTGAAAGCATCATGTTTATTGGTCAGCAGAAGGGTGTCAACACCAAAATGCGCCAATACCGCAATTTCGGAATGGCAAATCCCGAAGGCTACCGCAAGGCGCTCAGACTGATGCGCATGGCGGAAAAATTTAACAAACCTGTGGTAACATTTATCGACACCCCTGGCGCATATCCTGGCGCAGAGGCTGAAGAACGCGGACAGGCTGAAGCTATCGCCCGTAATATTTACGAAATGTTCCGCATCAAAGTGCCTATCATCTGCATAGTTATAGGCGAAGGCGCTTCCGGCGGCGCTATTGGTATCGGCGTTGGCGACCGCGTATTCATGCTCGAAAACACATGGTACTCTGTTATCGCACCCGAATCTTGCTCAAGCATTCTTTGGCGCAGCTGGGATTTCAAACGCGACGCAGCTGCCGCGCTAAAACTTTCTGCCGAAGACATGTACGGCAATCACCTCATCGACGGAATCATCAAAGAACCGATGGGTGGTGCTCACTCTAATCCCGAAGAAATATTCAAAACAGTTAAAAAGACTATCTTAGACAGCCTCAAAACATTACGTGCAATACCCGTAGAGCAGCTTTTGCAGCAGAGACTCGACAAATTTGCCAATATGGGCGTATTCATTGAAGAATAATCTCTTTCCAATAATTTATAATGCCCGCATACAACAACATTCAAAAAAAGAAGCAGCAGGATATTATTGATATCAACGCTCAATACGGACGCAAGCCCCCAGAAGCCGAAGAGCTCGAAGGACTTGTGCTCGGAGCCATTATGCTTGAAAAAGGCTCCGAAATTGAGGTGATGAATATCCTTAAGCCCGAAAGCTTCTATTCCGACAAGCACCGAAAAATTTTCGAGGTGATTGTCCAGTTGTCTACCGAGCATTATCCTATCGACATTTACACTGTAAGCGAGAGGCTTCGTGCAAGAGGCGAATTAGATGAAATTGGAGGAGCGTATTATATTGCGTCGCTCACTGAGCGTGTTGGTAGCGCGGCGCACTTGGAATTTCATGCCCGCATTATTGCACAAAAATATATTCAAAGAGAGCTAATTAAGGTAGCGTCAGAAATAGAAAGCAAGGCTTACGACCTTGGAAGCGACGTTGACGACCTGCTCAACTTCTCGGAGAAAAAAATCTTCGACCTAGCCTACGGCAATATCAAAAACGACACCCAGAGCATGGATCAAGTGCTCAAAGTAGCAATTGACCAGATAGAAGAGGCATCAAAACGTACCGACGGTCTCAGCGGCGTGCCATCAGGCTTCACATCGTTAGACCGCATAACACAGGGCTGGCAGCGAAGCGACATGATTGTTGTTGCGGCACGTCCTTCAATGGGTAAAACTGCGTTTGTGCTTTCTATGGCTCGCAACATGACAGTTTATCACAAAGTACCCGTTGCAATATTTTCGCTCGAAATGTCGGCTGTTCAGTTGGTTAACCGTCTTATCGTATCCGAAACAGAGCTGCCAAGCGACAAGATTCGCACTGGCAAACTCGAAGACTACGAATGGACTCAATTGGACAGCAAAATCAAAAACCTCGAAGGCGCACCCTTGTACATCGACGACACAGCCGGCATATCGCTTTTTGAACTTCGCGCCAAATGCCGTCGCTTAAAAATGCAGCACAACATAGAGATGGTAATCATTGACTACCTGCAGCTTATGACAGGTCCGCCAGAGGTTCGCGGAAACCGTGAGCAAGAGGTGTCAACCATTTCGCGCGGTATCAAAGCCATAGCCAAAGAGTTGAACATTCCAATTATCGCACTTTCGCAGTTGAGCCGTCAGGTAGAAATGCGTGCCGGCGACAAACGTCCTCAGTTGAGCGACCTTCGTGAATCGGGTGCGATAGAGCAGGACGCCGATATTGTATGCTTTATCCACCGTCCTGAGAAATTTGGTATCATGCAAGACGAGCAAGGCAACTCTACCGAAGGTCTCGGTCAGATTATCATTGCCAAGCACCGCAACGGCGCATTGGAGGATGTCAACCTGCACTTCCGTGCCGAGTTTGCACGATTCGAAGAGTGGGACAACCAGGGACTTATGGTCGCCGACGATGCTGGCAACCTTGCACAGACCTTTGTAAGCAAGATGAACGGCAGCCCGGCATCGTCTAACCCAATGGCAGGAATACCTTCTATGCCGCAAATGGGCGGTGTGCCCGACTTAGAATACAACCCATTCGCCCCGCAACCACAAAACAGCAACTACGCTGCGCCAATCAACGACAGCGGCGATGTTCCTTTTTAATACCCTGTAACCCTATGAGAATTATTGCCGCCATATTGATAGTAATAATTTCTGCACTGCCCTCCGCTGCCATGAAGATTCTGATTCCCATGGACGAGAGCCAGACAAACCATCTAAAAGCCTACGGCGTTACATACTCGGTTTTGGAGGCAGGATTTACAGCAGAATGGCTTCTAAACTACCGCGGCGGAAGTTTTCTAACAGACTATACCGACCAGATAGCCACCATCTGCCGAGTAAGAAACGTAAGTTTCCAACAGATTCCCGACGCAGCAGCCGACAATATTTTAGCGCAGATTTCGCGAAACGATGTTAACATGGAGCATATCAAATTAGAAAAAGCTCCAAGAATAGCAGTCTACGCACCCAAGACCTACAAACCGTGGGACGATGCCGTTATGCTGGTGCTAACATACGCCGAAATACCCTACACAGTGGTATACGACGAGGAAATACTCACTGGAGAACTGTCAAAATACGACTGGCTGCACGTTCACCACGAGGATTTCACTGGTCAGTTCGGCAAATTTTACGCGTCGTACAAAAATGTACCGTGGTACAAAAACCAAGTAATTGAATTTAACGCACTTGCACAGAAAATGGGATACACCAAAGTGTCTAAACTAAAACTGGCTGTTGCAAAAACCATAAAGCAGTTTGTAGGCAACGGAGGATTTATGTTTGCAATGTGCAGTGCCACCGACAGTTTCGATATTGCACTCGCAGCCGAAAACACCGACATCTGCCAATCAATGTTCGACGGCGACCCCATCGACCCCAACTGTCAGTCGAAGCTCGACTTTGATGCCACATTCGCCTTCAAGAATTTTAAACTCGAACTCAACCCCAACGTATACGAATACAGCGACATAGACGCCACAAATTCCAGACGCGTGCAAAAAGACAACGACATTTTCACTCTGTTTGAGTTCTCCGCCAAATGGGACCCTGTGCCCACCATGCTCTGTCAAAACCACGAAAACATTATCGACGGTTTCATGGGACAGACAACATCGTATCGCAAAGAGGTTTTAAAAAGTTCGGTCTTGATAATGGGCGAAAACAAAGCAGCCAACGAAGCCCGCTACATACACGGCGAATTTGGAAAAGGCACATGGACATGGTATGGCGGACACGACCCCGAAGATTATCTGCACTATGTGGGTGATCCTCCCACCGACCTCGACCTTCACCCCAACTCTCCAGGTTACCGACTGATACTCAACAACGTGCTCTTCCCTGCTGCTAAAAAGAAGAAGATGAAGACCTGAATTTTCTTACCCACAACACCCAAAGTCCAAACACACCTGCGTAAAGGATATATTTGAAAAGGTATTCGTGAGTAAAGTCGAACCAATCTGGATGATATTGTGCCACAAGAATGAGCATAATTAAGCGGAGAATATTAAGCAAAATTATCACCACAAAACCGGCAAGCGTATAGAGTATCTTGCGCTTAACCTCTGCAGGAGTGGCGATTATAAACGCAGAAAACACAACCAAAACTGTGCGTCCCACACAACCTCGGTCTAAAATAAGTCCGCCACCATAGGAGTCGGTTATTATTTTTCCAAATGTATAGCAGTGATAACCAAATAGATTAAGAATATTTTTTACCGAATTAGCAATAAACTCGGTAAGAAGGTAGACCCCTTCCTCATAAAGGGCAAACACATAATAGTTTTTTTTCAGACAGAAAAAGAAAAGGAAACCCGCCACTGCCGCAACTGCGAGATTAAAACCCACCTTTGCCAACGGCGACCAGCTATGATAAAACCTGGTAGACATAAAAAGTTAATAGTCTATTCAGAAGTTTTGCTATCTTCTTCCCTCTTGCTTAAACGATAGTCGCGATACTTTTTCACTCCATAAGCCACGCCAGCAGCTATAAGAGCAGAAACACCACCATCGAGAGGAACAGGATACTGAGGCTTGCCTCCATTACCGACTCCTGCCAACAATTCCCCACTAAATAGCATACACAATGCAAAGGAAACGAAGAATAATATTTTTTTTTGTTTATTCATATCTCAATCAATAAACCATGGTTGTTATAACTAAACAACTATACGTAATTAATAACCTTTATGTTTCTGACCAACATAAAAGGAATATGGTTGCATTATTAATAACCATATTCCTTGCCAAATATTGTATAATAAGTTTAAAAAAAAGGTTAAATTCCGAATTCTTTTTTGAGAGTGTCTACATAGTCAAGTTTTTCCCACGTGAAGAACTCTACCTCTTTTTTCACCTTTTTACCGTTTTCAAAAACTTCCACTTTTTTGGAGTAAGGCTCGCGACCGAAATGTCCGTAAGCGGCTGTATCCAAGAAAATCGGGTTTTTAAGTTTCAATCGGCGGATAATAGCAGCGGGACGGAGGTCGAAAACCTTGAGAAGTTTCTCTGCAATTTCGCCGTCGCTGATTTTTACCTTGCTTGTGCCGTAAGTGTTAACATACAAGCCAACTGGCTGAGCCACACCGATAGCGTAAGCCACCTGCACGAGGCATTCGTCGGCAATACCGGCAGCCACTAAGTTTTTGGCTATATGACGGGTAGCGTATGCTGCGCTGCGGTCTACCTTAGAGGGGTCTTTGCCAGAAAATGCTCCGCCGCCGTGTGCGCCCTTGCCACCGTAAGTGTCTACAATTATCTTGCGGCCTGTAAGACCAGTATCGCCGTGAGGACCACCGATTACAAATTTTCCAGTGGGGTTAACCAGCAGTTTGTAGTCGCCCTTGAAAAGAGCCTTCTCCTTTGCGCTGAGTTTTTTCAGCAGGCGTGGAATAAGAATGTCGCGGACATCTTCGGTAATTTTTGCAACCATGTCCTTGTCGGCCTTGAGCTGCTTTTTAGGAGTGTCGGCTTTGATAAACTCATCGTGCTGAGTAGAAATCACAATGGTATCGATACGTTTTGCAACATTGTTGTCGCCGTATTCTATTGTCACCTGGCTCTTGCTGTCGGGACGGAGATAGGTCATCTGCTTGCCCTCGCGGCGGATGGCAGCAAGTTCGATAAGAAGTTTGTGAGCGAGCTCGATGCTGTAAGGCATAAGGTTCTGCGACTCTTTTACAGCATATCCGAACATCATACCCTGGTCGCCGGCGCCCTGATTGTCGAGGTCTTCGCGCTCAACGCCACGGTTAATGTCCTGGCTCTGACCATGAATAGCGGAGATAACGCCGCAGCTGTTGCCGTCGAACATATACTCTCCCTTGGTGTAACCGATGCGGTTGATAACGTCGCGGGCTGTCTGCTGCACGTCGACATACGCCTCTGTTTTAACTTCGCCTCCCAAAACTGCAAGACCTGTGGTAACAAAAGTTTCACAAGCCACCTTGCTCTCGGAGTCTTGTTTTAAAAATTCATCCAAAAGTGCGTCAGAAATCTGGTCTGCCACTTTGTCGGGATGTCCTTCCGAAACTGATTCGGATGTGAAAAAATATGACATAATGTGTTAATAATTATGATTATTAAAATAAGTTTGAGGTAGTAATAAAGGGAGGCAGTGTTGCTTTAGCATTTTTTTTAGCGGTTGCAATCAAACCAAATCCGTCCGCGATATATACCCAATATTGTTGCCGCAAAAGTAACAATTTTTTTCATTCACGGTTATAAAATTTCAAAAAAAAGCATAATTACATTTAGTAATGTATAATGTTTAACAAATTTTATATCTTTGAAACCGAAAACAAACACACGAAATAAGCATGAATCTGCCTGAAAATGTAGTATGTACGCAAAATGCCGACGCTGTTTTGTCGGAAATTATTAAAGGAGTGCCGTCAAAAGTTTTTGTGCTGGTAGACGAAAACACCGCCAAATACTGCCTCCCTCTCCTACCCTGCATCAGCCAAAGCGGTGCGTCGGTAATAGAAATTCATAGTGGCGAGCAATACAAAAATATTGACACTCTGAGCGTTATATGGTCAAACCTTAGCAACGGAGGTGCCGACCGCAAAAGCCTTTTTGTAAATATCGGCGGCGGTGTTATCGGCGACATGGGCGGACTGGCTGCATCGCTTTTCAAACGTGGAATAAAGTTCGTTAACGTGCCCACTACCCTGCTTGCCCAGGTTGACGCTTCGTGTGGTGGCAAATTAGCCGTTGACTTTCAAAACTTTAAAAACGAAATCGGAGTTTTCAACAATCCGCACAAAGTAATTGTAGATTCTGCATTCTTAAAATCATTGCCCCAAAGGCAGATTATTTCAGGATTTGCCGAAATGATCAAACATGCACTTCTTGTAGATCGTGGTTATTTTGAGAGTCTTTTACCTTTCGACCCAAAACAACCAGACTATCAACTACTTTCGCAACTTGTGGAAACATCTATAAAGATAAAAAACGAATTCACATCTGCCGATCCCACCGAAAAAGGACTTAGAAAAATGCTCAATTTTGGCCATACCATAGGTCACGCAATCGAAAGTTACTCATTTTCAACTCCTTCTCCCCTACTACATGGCGAGGCTGTGGCTGCAGGCATAGTATGCGAACTATTTTTGAGCAACCACTACATGGGATTTCCAATTCAAAACCTCATCGAAGTGTCAAAAATGATTGGAACATATTTCCCATCGTTCCGGTTCGGAATGGAGGCTTATAAAACACTTATTGAACTAATGCAACACGACAAGAAAAACTCAGGCGGCAAAATATCGTTCTCGCTCGTAAGCGGTTTTGGAAACTATAAATACGACGTCAACTGCTCCGAAGAGGACATCTGCCAGGCTTTCTCGTTCTACAACCAAATGAATATTTAATTTTTTAATATAGATAACATTATACAATATGTACACAGATAACCTTTTATCGACATCGAAATACCGATTGGCTTATATAGCAACATTCCTTCTCAGTATAGGATCATTTATCTACTATTATGTTGACCGACCGCATCCTATATCGCTGTTAGTGTCAGGAATCATATTTGGCGTAGTGTTTCTTTTTATGCTGCTGGTTCTGCGTCCCTCGTTTTTCAGTTTTTGCGACGACAAAGACCCAATAGAGATACGCACCTACAATGCATTCCCCATATTGCGCAAACATGTGGCATTCAGCATCAAGAAACAATTGCTGCACAAATACATAATCAAAAAGCAGCTGTTTGGTCTACGTCGCACATTGTCGATCACAATCCGCGGCCTCAACAAGCAACACGAGCTGGAAAATTACACTTATCCCGACTTCAACATCTCGTCGCTCTCTCCTAGCGAGGTTGAAGTGCTTGAAAAACAGCTCAACCAATATATCAACGCAAATCTCGAACGCAAATCACACAAATAAAACAATGAAGAAGCTACTATCGCTTATATTGTTGATATTCAGTTTTACAGCAAGTTACGCCGACGGAGAAGACCCCGATTTGTTTTCAGACGCTGGCATTGCCGAAAAATTTGCCACAGCCGACAGCATTGCTATAAGCTATACCGATTCTGCAATGCCGGGAAGAATGCCCACATTCCTGTTCACTTCTATTGTGTCGGCAATTGGCACTTACACATTGTACGGCGCGGGAGCTGGTCCCATTGCTGTGGCTATCGTATACGCTTGCAAGCACGGAGACCGTAGAGAGGTTAAGCTCGCTATATTCGGCTGTTTAACGGGCGCCGCTGTGGGAGGGTTGATAAAATGGCTCTCGGTAAAATAGTAGCGGCGTGTCTATCTATTTGCCTCTGCATCAACGCAGAAGCTCAGCTACATTTTTCGGTAGAAGCCGACTTTTTAGAAGAAATTACCGACGGCAAAACCATCAACATTCTTTCAAAAGGGCATTTAAGCTACCATCAAGGATGCCAAATACTTGTGCAAGAATATGTTTTACCAACCACAATAACTACTGTAGTAAGACAACCACAAATCAAGCAGTCGATTCTCTACCAGGCTGTCAACGCTGGATTTGCAGCCACATCGGCAACAGATTACAATTTTGAGCCGGTGGCGGTGGCAAAAAGAGGCACATCGGCTATCACAACGTATAAGCTACCACCGCAAATCGCCGACACCCTGCTCAAACACAACCAAACCATAGTTTGCAAAATAATGACATCGCAAACTGGCAACCGCTTGGATGCCGAAATAATGTTCGATAAAAACGACTCAGTAATTGGTAAGACTTTTTATTACGACTACGAAACCATCGGAGGCGTAGATTTTCCAACTCGCACAATATCCGTAACATACGGCGAAAAAGAGCTCTACGTCAAGAATATTTACAGCCACATAGAGTTCGACAAATTTGAGCCTGACTCGTCAAAAATCTACCCCACAGAGGCATTTCAACGCGATTCTCTATGCGAAGAAGAAGGAAAAACATTTTACAACGGACTATTCGCATTTTACAAGAGAATAATATCGCCTCAAGACATACAGCAATGCAGTTTTTATCCGTCGTGTTCGCAATATAGCAAAATAACATTCAGCCAAAACGGATTTTTTTACGGTTTTGCCGACACATTCGACCGTTTGTTAAGATGCAACGGCATCGACAAAAACGGATACATTTTCGACGAAAATCGCAACCGCCTTATCGACTATCCTTTGAAACGGAAAAAATGAGATATGCTTTTGTATTCATATTAACAGTTCTGGCAGCTAACATTTCAAAAGGGCAGAACCTTTACGACACAGCGCACACCAAAGTGTTTGCGCAATACCTTTACAACACACAGCAGTATCATTTCGCAGCCGAAGAGTACGGACGTCTTGCCAAAAACAGTTATAGCAATAGTTTAGATTACTCAATTAAAGCAATTGAATGTTATGAAATTGCCTATGACTTCAAAAATGCTCTCAACCATTTTGAAAAATATGTTCTTCCTCATGCAGGAAGCAACTCCCAATACTATTTCAGCTATGTGAAACTCCTGATAAAAAACCGCCAATACGATACAGCTTTTGTTTATTGCGATTCGGTAAAAGCCCCGTTCACCACCAAGATTCACAACATAAAATATGGACTTTCTACAATATGCGACTATCCCACTCCAAAGGAAACAGAGTTTATTCTACCAGAAATTAAATCATTGTGTACAAGCAACATAAAACAAAAAAGAATGTTTCCTGCAATCACAATGTCGGCAATAGTGCCAGGCAGCGGCAGAATTTACTGCGGATACGTGCGCGAAGGCATCATTGCTATGCTGAGAACATGTTTCGACTACCTGCACTTGATATACGGATTCAGAAAATATGGCTTTCGCGACCCATATCCGATATTTTTCGGGTCTGTATCGGCGTGTTTCTACATTGGCAACATTTTCGGAACTGCTAAATCAGTAAATAAGTTCAACAAAGCACAAAGGAATATCAGAGATGGACAAATTATTGATTATATGTATAATAATCTTTTCTAACTGTGCCCTTTATAGCCAGAATTGCGATTCGGTGTACAACAGCGCCGTTAAAGCTTTTGTCAACGGCGATACTTTATTGGCGTTAAAAGAGATACAACGTGCTATTTTATTCGATACTATAAGTAATAATCCGCAAAAATATATCACCGCGGCTCGGTTGTTTGCCTACACTGGAAACAATGGCAAAGCCGAAGCACTTATCAATCAAGCTTACCAAAAAGTAAATTCCAATTTACAACAGAACGAAGTGCTTATGGCAAAAGCCGATATCTATATTTCATCTAAAAAATACTTTAACGCAATAGGCGCATTGATGCAGATAGATACCGACAAGTTTGAAGAATTATCTGCCGGACAAAACCTCCGCTTAGCAATATGCTGCTACCATCTTGCACAATACAGCCAATGTCAAGAGTATTTATCAAAAGTTGTGAGTACGGAAAAACAGCACGAATTAGAAAAGCTCATGCGCAAGACACGCAGGCTGGGCAAACCATCGCCCGCAATCGCCGGAATATCAAGCGCAATTGTTCCTGGAACAGGACAGTATATAAGCAACAGCCCCATCGACGGCATAGCCTCAGAGATGCTTATAGGTTCGTTTGTAACCCTCGGAATATATTTAGCAAATAATTATGGCAATTGGACAGCCGTGTTATGCGTTTTACCATGGATTCAACGTTATTATATAGGAGGGATAAAAAACGCGGCAGACTGCGCCAAAAGGAAACGCGCCACAAAAACCAACAAACTGCTAAACAAATTATTAGACTGCAGCGTTTTACAATACCGAAACGAATTTTAACGTTCTCAATTTGGCAGTTAGGCAAATAGGCATTATATTTGTTTTGTAAATAATATGTTTAATCTTGATAATAATTATATAAAATGAAAAAAATAATAATAACTCTCGCATTATTTCTATCAGCCATAGCGCTCAACGCACAAGACTACGGAGAAATCTGGCTTTCCAAGCAATTGGTTTACACTTCGTTAGAAGAAGCGTTAGGTTATCCCGACAACGTTGAAGTGTTAGACCTCAGCAATAAAAACCTTACAGCGGTTCCGGCAGAAGTGACACAATTCAAAAGGCTAAAAATCTTATACATACAAGGCAACTCCATTACCAATCTTCCCTCAGGACTTTTCCAACTGCCTGACCTCCGCCAGATTTTCGCCGACCAGAATTCAATCTCGCAAATTCCGGTAGAGATAACCAACCTGAGAAAGTTGAAACGCCTGTCGCTTGCCAACAACCGCATTGCCGACATAGGGCCACTCACCAATTGCGCCACAGTAGAGTCGGTTACTCTGTCTAACAATTTAATAGCAACAATACCCGCCTCCATTTCTAACATGAAATCGCTCAAAGAGCTCGACCTGTCGTTCAACAAACTCACATCTATGCAGGCGGCGCTCACCGAGATCAAGAGTCTCGAAACACTCTTGCTTGCGGGCAACTCCATCACATCGGTACCAGCTGCCGTAGCCAACTTCAAATCGCTCAAAGTGCTCTACTTAGACAACAACAAAGTGCGCGACATGTCGCAAATATGCAATATCACCACACTCACAAGGCTTTCGCTGTCGGGCAATGGAATAATAGCAATCCCTGCAAAGATATCGCAATTGAGTCAACTGCAGCGACTTATACTCAACAACAACAGCATATCTTCGTTCCCGCTCGACCTCACAAAAGTTACCACACTCGAATTTCTCGACCTCAGCAACAACAAGCTCACACGCCTGCCAAACGACGTTTCAAAACTTACAAACCTGTTCGACTTCAACCTCTGCAACAATCTTTTTGCACAGTTTCCTGAGCTCCTTCAAGACCTTCCGGCACTCAAAGCTGTTGGCGTAAGCGGAAACAAGACAGAAATGGTACCGCCAATGCTCGGATACAACCGCGATCTTTATTAAAAAATCTAAAAAAAAGCATATCGCGGTAAAAAAAACATACCATTTTGCAAAAAATGTCTTATATTTGAACTAAAATTTATTTGCAAACGCCAGATTGGCACCTAAAAAAAGACAATGTTTGAATCCGCTGATATATTGAATTTTATAAAAGCTCTACGCGACTATGGAAGATATGACTTTTCTAACTATTCAGAAAAGTCGTTTACTCGGCGTGTTGAGAAAATAATGATGGACTACAAATTAGATATTCCACAACTTATCAGCAAAATAAAAGCAGACCGTAATTTTTTAGAGCAGGTAGTAAAAGAAATCACAGTTAACACCACAGAGCTATTCCGCGACCCGCAGGTATGGCACGCCATTAAATACCGCATACTGCCACGTCTTGCCAGCAAACGGGAAATCAACATCTGGCACGCTGGATGCAGCACAGGTCTCGAAGTTTACTCTATGATAATACTTCTCAACGAGATGGGCATGCTACACCGCTGCCACATTTACGCTACCGACCTCAACACCGACGTGCTCAAAACCGCGAAAAAAGGCGTTTACAGCTACCGCTCAATTTCTGAATACCTTGAAAACTTCAACAAAGTATTGTGCGAAAACCCGTACAACTTCGACGAGCATTTGGTTGTAACACACGAAAAGTATTTTGAATTCAACAAATTAAAGGACATTTTCAAGGTAAAAGAAGAGTTTTTGGACATTGCCACATTCCAGAAACACGACCTTGTAAACGACCCGAATCCATTCGACGTATCTTACGACATCATATTGTGCCGCAACGTGCTGATATACTTCAACAACACTCTCCAAAACAAGCTGTTCTTGGATTTTTGGAAATATCTCGACACATACGGATCGCTTGTATTAGGTATACACGAAAGCATTATTGGTCCTACGAGTGCAAAATACGAAAAAAGAGGACTGATTTACAACAAAAAAGTATTTTAATATGGACGAATTTCAGACTATACCATACGAAGATTTTAGAAAAATAATCTCCAATGTGCGTACACTGCGCAATATAGACTTCACCTATTATGCGCCTGAGATTCTTATGCACCGTATCACAAGGTCTATGTATATGCACGGTGTGCAAACGTCTGATCGTCTTATCAACAAGCTCATGGCCGACAACTATTTTGCCGACCTGTTTGTGTCGGAGCTTTTTGTGCCAACCACAGAAATGTTCAGAGACTATTCTATGTGGAAGTTCCTAGAAGACAACATAATAGAAAAGCTCAAAACCGAAACCCTGTGCAAAATTTGGGTGCCGCAAGTGTGTGGCGACGATGAATTATACTCGCTGCTCACAATCCTTCACCGCAAAAGAATACTCAACAGATGCACCGTTTACGCCACGTCGCCCATACAGAAGACCCTCAACGACGCTAAAAGCGGTTTCATCGACCAGAAAAAGATAGAAATAAGCGCTGCAAATTTCAAAAAAATAGACCCGGAGGCCGAACTGAGCCACTATCTCACAAAAGAAGACAAATACGACTATTTTTCTCCTGAATTGCTCAACAACGTGATATTTCTCAAAAGCGGAATCGAAAGCAGTCCTCCGCCCGACAACGGATTCAACCTCGTTCTATTTCGCGACCGTATGCTCTATATGAACGCCCAAACAAAAAAAGCTGTGGTAGACACCATCGCTAAAACCATCTGCAACGGCGGTTTCTTCATTATTGGCATACGCGAAAACCTCGCCAACTGCGATTTCAGGAATGTTTTTATCCCTGTATCAAAAAGCGAAAACATTTTTATTAAAATTCAAAAGTAGAAAACATGTACATAGTAATTGGCGGATCGGCAGGAAGTTTTCAAGCGGTAACAGCGTTGCTCGCAAGCATACCGCGCAACTATCCGCATACCATTTTTCTATGCCTACACCGATTAAAAAACGTGAGGGGCGGGTTTGTAGAGGCTCTTTCGCTCAAATCTAACATTCCGATTTGCGAACCATACGACAAGGATACCGCTATGCCGGGCGTAGCCTACCTTGCGCCAGCCAACTACCACATGTATGTCGACGCCAACAATCAGTTTTCGCTCTCTACCGAAGAACCTGTAAACCACTCGAGACCATCCATCGACGTTACTTTCTGCTCTATTGCAAACACTTACAAAGAAAACGCAATCGGCATACTGCTCTCTGGTGCAAACAAAGACGGAGCTCTTGGTCTAAAAGCTATCAAAGATGCCGGTGGCACTGTAATTGTGCAGTCGCCCGACGAATGTCAGGTAAAAACTATGACCTCCGCAGCAATCAAAACCACCGAAGTAGACTACATTATGCTCACAAACAATATTATAGATTATTTGAAAAACCTCTAATGAATATTTGGCCATGAATAAATTCGTAATTGGACAGAAAAAAATAACCACAGTACTAACCATCTGGGTTATTGTGTGCATAGCAACTGTTACATCGATAATATTGCCGATGACACAAAACTTTGCAGGATGGCTACTGATAGGATTCCCAATCCTCTCCGCAATAGTAATGGCGGCAGTAACCGCTTATGCGAAAAGACTGCTTCACGACGCCGACGTATTAGAAAGACAACTCGACTTTCTCCCAAACAGAGGCAGCAACGACCGTCTCAACGACTCTTATGGCGAAGCACGCAGCGAAGCCGAAGAAAACAACGAAAAAGTTAAGCAAGAAAAATTACGCCAAGAAAAAGAACTCAAAGCCAAACGCGAAGCCGAAGAAAACAAACATCTCGAACAAGTGGCTTCCGACATCGCCGTCGACCTTGAACAAACCGCCGACCTCAACGACTACTTCGACAAACTGCTTAGCAATTTTGCCAAAGTATTCGACATTGTACAGGGCGTAGCTTACGCGCTCAACCCAAAAATTGATAAATTTGAAATCAAGAGCACTTACGCTTACTACACACCCGACACCGACCGCACTTTCGAACTGGGCGAAGGCATCAACGGACAGGTTGCAAAAGACAAGAAGATCCTCATGCTCGACAACATCCCCGAAAACTATATACAAGTAGTGGTGTCGGGTCTCGGACAAGGCTCACCTAAACACCTTATTTTCATTCCAATAGTATTCAATGGCAAAACAATCGCACTGGTAGAGCTCGCCACATTCGAAAAGAAAGGATTCAACCTCAACTTGCTCGCCGACAAAATCAACAAGCGTGTGGCTCAGCATATTGCCGACAACATAAACATCACCGCAGCCTAATGAAACGCGCTGTAATTATAGTAGCTGGAGGCAAAGGCGTACGTATGGGGCTCAGCACGCCCAAACAATTCTTAGACATAGCCGGAATACCAATCCTGTGCCGCACTGTAGGACAGTTCCGCAGTTTCGACCCCACTATCGACGTGCTTATTGCTCTGCCCGCTCAATACATCGACTACTGGAAACGGATTTCGCAGGCGTTCCTGCCCGAAAGCAGCTACCGCATAGTAAAAGGCGGCGAGGAACGTTTCCATTCGGTAAAAAACGCAGTCGACGCACTCTCCTCCGACACCGACCTCGTAGGCGTTCACGACGGAGTACGTCCGCTCGTATCGGTATCGTGCATTGCGCAGTGCTATACCACAGCAGCCCTCAAAGGCAACGCCGTGCCATGCATCAATCCGCCTGAATCTATCCGCACTGTGTTGCCAGACGGAACAAGCAAAATCATCGACCGCAACACCGTAAAACTTATCCAAACTCCACAAGTGTTCCATGCCGAAGTTCTCCGCCGCGCATACACCCAGCCATACGAACCCACATTCACCGACGACGCATCTGTAGTGGAGCGTCTTGGCGAGCAAATCAACCTCATCGACGGCGACCGCAGCAATATCAAAATCACCACTTTTGAGGATATAAGCTACGCAGAATATGTGGTTGGCAAAACTAAGAAAGTACAATAATCCTCAAAAATTATATATAAATTTGCAGCCAAATAAAACCCAACAACATGTTTCTCGAACCTAAATGCCACGCCGGAAGCATCGAAGTTATCTCCGGCTCAATGTTTTCGGGCAAGACAGAAGAGCTTATACGCCGTCTGCGCCGCGCACAAATTGCGAGACTTAGAACTGCTATATTCAAGCCCGCCACCGACACCCGTTACAGCAAAACAGCCGTGGTGTCGCACGACAAACACTCTGTGCAGTCGTTAGTGGTAAACTCCAGCACCGACATACTCGCCCTATGCGCAAACGCACAGGTAATCGGCATCGACGAGGCACAGTTTTTTGATGCCAACCTCACATCGGTATGCCGTACATTAGCCCACAGAGGCATCAGGGTAATTGTTGCCGGATTAGATATGGACTATCTCGGTCGTCCGTTTGGTCCTATGGGCAGCATCATGTGCATTGCCGACGACGTTACCAAAGTACACGCTATATGCACACGTTGCGGTTCTATAGCCCAGTTTTCTCACCGCCTATCCGACGACGACAAACTGGTGAGCCTCGGCGAAAAAAACACATACGAGCCTCTTTGCCGCGAATGCTACTGCAAGCTATCTTCTGTTAAAGAATTAGTTAATGACAATTGCGACTGTAATTAGAAAAATCTACCTTCTGCCAGTGAAATTCTACCGGCTGTGCATCTCACCGTGGCTGCCCGACGCCTGCCGTCATACGCCCACATGCTCCATGTATGCACTACAAGCTGTTGAATACCATGGTATTATAAGAGGCACGCTGCTAGCTGCTTGGCGAATACTACGATGCAACCCATGGGGCACGCACGGTTTCGACCCAGTGCCGCCGCCAAACTTTTACAAAATACGCCGTGCATTACGCCGTGCAAAACTAAAACACAAACAATAATTAATTTTAAATATATGCCTGACATTCAGACACAACAACCCACAGACCCCTTTTCTTTAGGACAAGTACTGGTATTCGACAAGCCACTACGCTGGACATCGTTCGACCTTGTAAACAAAGTACGCTATATGCTCAAAACCCACCTTGGAATCAAAAAGATAAAAGTGGGACACGCAGGAACTCTCGATCCTCTCGCCTCGGGGCTACTCATAGTATGCACCGGACGTAAAACCAAGGAAATAACCACATTCCAAGACCACGACAAAAAGTATATCGCCACAATACAACTGGGTGCCACCACCCCAAGCTTCGACCTTGAAACCGAGCCAGAAAACTTCAAAGACTCTTCCTCTGTTACCAGAGAGATGGTGGAAAACTGCCTGAAAACCTTTATTGGCGAGCAGACACAGTATCCTCCAGTATACAGCGCAAAGAAAATCGACGGGAAACCCGCCTACATATCCGCACACAAGGGACGCGCCGACGAAGTAAAAATGCGCCCGCACCTTATATATATATATGCAATAGATATCACAGAGTGGGACGAAGACAAAAAACAGTTCAAAGCCATAGTATCTTGTAGCAAAGGCACTTACATCCGATCCCTCGCTCACGACATAGGGCAGAGACTCGGAGTAGGCGCATACCTCGCCGGATTAAGACGGACACAAATAGGCGAAATATCAATAGAATCGGCAATTTCTTTGGAAGATTTCGAAAAAAAATTGTCAAATTTTAAACAATAATTTATATATTTGCAACGTTGCAATTTGTACAAAAATATTCTAAATAGTTAACTACCAAATGAAATTATCAAAGTTTAAGTACGAACTTCCGGATAAGCAGGTGGCACTTTTTCCCACCGAAAACAGAGACGAGGCGCGGCTGATGGTTATCAATAGAAAAACCAAGTCGGTAGAACACAGGATATTCAAAGACATAGTTGAGTATTTCAACGACGGAGACGTAATGGTGTTTAACAACACGAAAGTGTTTCCGGCACGCCTCTACGGCAACAAGGAAAAAACAGGAGCCAAAATAGAAGTATTTCTTCTGCGCGAGCTCAACCACGACCAACGCCTTTGGGACGTGCTCGTAGATCCAGCCCGCAAAATACGAATTGGCAACAAACTATATTTTGGTGAAGACGACAGCCTTGTGGCTGAAGTTATCGACAACACCACTTCGCGCGGCCGCACACTCAGATTCTTATTCGATGGTCAGTACGACGATTTCAAAAAGATTCTTTACAGCATGGGCGAAACTCCCCTGCCCACAAAATATATCAACCGTCCGGTAACACCCGAAGACAAAGACCGTTACCAAACAATTTTTGCTAAGCACGAGGGCGCTGTGGCTGCTCCTGCTGCCGGTCTCCACTTCAGCAAAACACTCTTAAAACGTCTTGAAATCGTAGGAGTAAACTTTGCCGAAATCACTGCGCACGTTGGGTTGGGCAACTTCCGCAACGTTGACGTGGAAGACCTCACTAAGCACAAGATGGACAGCGAGCAGAT
Source organism: Bacteroidales bacterium (assembly GCA_017960885.1). Lineage (GTDB taxonomy): Bacteria > Bacteroidota > Bacteroidia > Bacteroidales > UBA3824 > UBA3824. The sequence continues at coordinate 8,887 of JAGCYI010000230.1, read as the reverse complement.
TTTTATTGAGCAAAATTGTGTCGACATTGTAAACAAAGGCAAAGACGAGCATAAAAACGTTTGCGCAGTAGGCATTTCCACTCTCCGCACATTGGAAAGCTCAGTGTCTACAAGCGGATACCTCAAACCGTTCGAAGGCTGGACAAACAAATTCATTTTCCCGCCTTACGATTTCAGCGTCCCCTCGAGCCTCATCACCAACTTCCACCACCCGTATTCCACAATGCTTATGACCACTTCGGCATTCGCAGGATTCGATTTCCTTATGAGTTCGTACCAAATAGCACTCAAAGAAGGTTATCGCTTCGGACCCTACGGCGACGCTATGCTGATTCTTTAAGAAACCCCTCATAACAAAAACGAAGCGGATTGCTACTTGGAAATAATCCAAAGTAAGCAATCCGCTTCGTTTGTATCAGGTTGTTATCGTAATTTCAAATAATCTAAATCTCGCTGTAGAAATCGTCGGCATCGGCCATAGCCAAAGTTGCTATCATTTCTACCAAAGAAGAAGTGTCGGCGCTCTCCATCAAGTCTACGTCAATGCTTGCGGGGCTGTAATATGTATTGTTCATGGCGGTAGTAATTAAATGAGTTAATATTCAATTTAATAATCGGTGAGATTTTCTTTCGAATTCTCATTAGTATGACACACAAAAAAGGATTTACCCTAATCATAAAAATGTATTTTTTTATTTTTTCTCAAAAAAAAATTGTTGTTATCTTTACGCCATAAAGTTATAACCCAAAAACACATTAAAAATGAGAAGATTAGTCATATTATCCATTTTAGCACTTCCTTTTGCAGCTTGTTTTTCGCCACAAGGCGACGCATCAGGAAATCTCAGCGAAATTCTTCCTCAAAAAACAGGAAACGAAATTGAAACAGAACAAGTTTTATCAGAAACTGTAGCATACGAAAACGACGGTAAAGTAATAGAACTCACCGACGAAACCTTCAACACTTTGTGCATAGAAATGGAAAGCAACGAAATAATATGCCCTGTTCCATTCATCATCGACTACAACGCCTCATGGTGCGGGCCATGCCGACAGCTCGCTCCCGTTTTGGCAAAGCTCCAACAAGAATACGGCAACAAGATGCAAGTATTTTCAGTAGACATCGACAAATGTCAGAAAGCCGCCTCGATGTTTGAGTTCGACGCCATACCCACTATGATTTTTGTTGACGCAGAAGGCAATTGGGAACAAATGACCGGCGGACTTCCCGAATCTGAATTGCGCAAAGCTATAAAAGAACACCTTAAAATAGATTAACATTCTGTCAGTTCATTTCGGCTCAAGTTTTGCAACAATTATTTCGAAAACTGACTTTCTAAAACTTTTTCAACTATGAAAACTATTACAATGTTGTTAATTGCGCTATTTGCAGCCGTAGGCATAAAGGCGCAGACCGAGGTAACACCGGCACAAGTAATATTCAACTGCGGCGGAAGCAAGGTTACACTCAAAGAGGCAAAAACCGAAGGAGCCAAACTGGATCAAAACTTCGACCTTGAGATTGTATTCAGCAAGACAGAACTGGAAAAGCTTCAGGCAGAGTCTGTAAATTTTGAATTCCGTTGGTATTACTATATGAGCACAAAAAAGACCCTGATGTCTACAGCCACAGTCACTGCCAACATTTCTGAAGCCGAAGACAACCTCGTGCACATCAAATCAGAAAAGAAAAACCCCCGCAAAGGATGGTGGGAAGTGCAGATCAAATGCAAAACCAACGATTCACAGATTGAGTTCGCCGGAACAAAGGAATTTTCGATTCTGCTCAAATAAGCTTTTTTTATTTAACTTTGCACCAAATTTTAAAACTTGCGAAATGGAAATATACAAAGAAACAGACCTTCTGAAACAAAGGCTGCAAAAACTGCGTGCGCAGTCAAAATCAATCGGTTTCGTTCCCACTATGGGAGCGCTTCACCAAGGACACATCTCTTTGGTAGAAAGAGCAGCCAAAGAAAACGACATTACTGTGGTGAGCATTTTTGTTAATCCCACACAATTCAATAACAAGGAGGATCTTGAAAAATATCCCCGCGACCCCGACGCCGACTTTGCCCTGTTGGAAAAAAACTCATGCGACATTGTTTTTGCACCAACAGTTGATGAGATGTATCCCACTCCCGACACAAGAGTATTCTCACTTGGTTCGGTAGCCGAAGTGATGGAGGGCAAATACCGTCCAGGACATTTCAACGGAGTATGCCAAGTGGTAAGCCGGCTTTTCAACATTGTGGAGCCCGACCGCGCCTATTTCGGACAAAAAGACTACCAGCAGATTGCAGTTATAAAGGCAATGGTGCGTAAGTATATGCCTACATTCAAAGGCGAAATCGTATCGTGCCCGATCAAACGCGAATCTGACGGTCTCGCCCTCAGCAGCCGAAACGTGCATCTTTCGCCCGAACAACGTAAGAGCGCTCTGCTGATATCTAAGACTCTTTTCGAAGCAAAAAAGATGGCAGACAACAAGGCTACGCAAAAACAGATAACCGATTTTATCAAACGAAGCATAGCCTCCGACGCCAACCTCTGCCTCGAATATGTAGAAATCGCCGACAAGGAGACTCTACAGCCAATTGCTAACGAATATCCGAAAAACGCAGTCATCTGCATCACTGTTTACGATGGCAAGACACGCCTCATCGACAACATTCTTTTGTAACTCTGAAAATGAACATCGAAGTATTAAAGTCGAAAATACATCGGGTTACCGTTACTCAGGCTTGTCTCGACTATATTGGCAGCATCACCATCGACGAACAGCTGATGCACGAGGCTGGTATTATCGAAAACGAAAAGGTACAGGTGGTGAACATCAACAACGGAGAACGCCTGGAAACCTACGTGATAAAAGGCGAATACGGTAGCGGCTGCATCTGTTTAAACGGTCCGGCTGCAAGGAAGGTGCTTCCCGGCGACATAGTCATCATTATTTCCTATGCTTCAATGGATTTTGAAGAGGCCAAGACCTTCAAGCCTAAAATAGTGTTTCCCGACACAGCCACCAACAAGATAGTTAAGTAATTGAGCACAACCGATCTTCAAAAATACACTAAGGGAGGATACAGTCCAGGACGTTCTTTCATTACAAGAGCGTTGTGGTATGTTGTGTGCCACACTTTCTATTCCACGCCGCTGTTCCCTTTAAACGGAATCAAACGGCTGATTTTAAAGATGTTTGGCGCCAAAATAGGTAAAAATGTAGTTATCAAGCCACGGGTAGTGATTAAATATCCGTGGCTTTTATCCATTGGCGACAACTCGTGGATAGGCGAAGGAGCTTGGATCGACAATCTCGCGCAGGTGACAATAGGCAAAAACTGCTGCATATCGCAAGGAGTGCTGATTGAAACAGGCAGTCACAACTATAAACAAATTGATTTTAAACTCATTACCGCTCCTGTAATATTAGAAGACGGCGTATGGCTATGTGCAAAATCAATTGTTACTGCCGGCACCGTATGTCAAAGTCACTCTGTGCTTGCTGCGGGTTCGGTAGCTCCTATCAAAATGCTTCCCTATTCAATCTACAAAGGCAATCCGGCTGTAAAAATCAAGGAGAGAGAAATAAATGGTTAAGATTTCGGTAATAACGCTTTGCAAAAACAACGAGGGCACCATTGCCGACGCCATGCAATCATTTCAGTGTCAAGACTATCCATACAAAGAGCATATCATTGTTGATGGCGTAAGCACCGACAACACGCTCGATATTGTACGCCGATTCTCGCCCGACATACTTGTTTCAGAGCCAGACTGCGGAATGTATTTTGCTGCCAACAAGGGAATAAGCATAGCCACAGGCGATGTCATAGCCTTTCTGCATGCCGACGACATTTTTGCCGCGCCCGACGTGCTTACCCAAATGGCGGAAACCATCGAACAAAACAATAGCCAAGCAGCGTATGCCGACCTCTGTTACGTTTCAAAAGAGAATACCGGCCATATTGTGCGGTATTGGCAAGCTGGCGAATTTGCTTTCAAACGTTTAAAATATGGTTGGATGCCGCCTCATCCCACATTTTTTGCAAAAAAAAGCGCATACCAGAAATACGGCGTCTTCGACACATCATTTAAAATAGCTGCCGACTACGACCTTATGATGCGTTTTTTGTCGAAACCTGATTTCAAAGTGGCATACTGCCCGATAACTGCAGTTAAGATGCGTGTGGGAGGCATTAGCAACCGTTCGGCATCAAACATTGCCATAAAACTAAAAGAAGACCTCCATGCTGCCCGCAAAAATCAAATCGGAGGCTTCATAACGTTGATTTTTAAAAACTTACGCAAGATAAACCAATTCTTCAAACGTTAAAATAGTCTTTTTTTGATGTTTTCAACATTTTATTATTTATTTTTGCATCAAAATAAAAAGACTTTGTATGAAAAGAATTATTCTCCAACTGATAACAATAATAGCGCTATTCTGTGCAGCTTGTGCCGACAAGTTCGACAACAACAGAAACACAGAAGAAAGCCGATATTTCATCAGCCGAAACACTATCCCATATTATTTTTACGACAGCACAGGCAGTCCTATTATTAAATATTTCGACAGAACCACATATCCGTTGTCGTATGTAGACTCAATGCCAGATATAATAACCATTGAGGAAGCCAATCAAAGCGCAATGCTTTTCTCAAACTACGACGGTATCGGAATGGACACATCAGGCAAAGCATTCTGGTTTTGTTTCAACAAGGGCTGTTACGACAGCACCAAGTTTCAATACTTTGTAAGAACCCAATACCTACACGATACCATCAACGTGGAATACATCTACGACACCATCGACATTTACAGGGTGATGATATATGTTCACAAGCTCACATACAACGGAGTGCTTATTTGCGGATACGAAGAAGATTCTACCAAGAGAATCACATCCGACCATGTAGACGTTTTCAAATACAACGACAGCACCGTTGTAAAGCCGGTGTACAAGCAAAAATAATTCGTTTGCCGCTGGCTACAACACCGTAATGCAAATCACGCCCATAATAAAGCAGTAAATTGCAAAGTAGATAAGCTTGCATTTTTTAATAAGGGAAACCATCCATTTGCAAGCCACACAACCGCTTACAAACGCAGCCGCAAAGCCCACCAACAATGCTAACGTAGGAATCGGCACCACATCTCCGTGTTCTGCCAGATACTCCGCCGATGGTGCTACAATATGCTTGAAATCTAACAAAGCCTCGCCCAATATAGGAGGAATAACCATCAAGAACGAAAACTGAGCCACATTCTCGCGTTTGTTGCCAAGGAGAAGTCCAGTAGCAATGGTAGAACCCGAACGCGAAAGTCCAGGTAAAACCGCAATGCTCTGAGCTATACCTATAATCAATGCGTTGAGGGGCGATATCTCGCGTTTCTCCTTGTCGGGGTCGGTCTTAAAAAAGAATGTAAGTGCAAGAAGTATCGATGTTACTATCAAACAAACACCCACTACAGTAATACTTGCAGCAAATATATCCTCTACAGTATCCTTAAAGCAAAGACCTACTATTCCAATCGGAATCATAGATATAACTATCAGTATTACATAACGTTGAGCATCGTTCATCCTACGCCAGAGAGTAAGATTTGTGTCGGGATTAAGTTTTTTGAAGAATCCAATAATCAATGCGAGTATCTCTTTGCGGAAAATAGTGATAGTGGCTAAAACTGTTGCCACATGCACCACGATGTCGAAAGTAAGCCCGCCTTCTTCGCTTACGCCCAACAGATGCTGGCCAATTTCCAAATGTCCGCTACTGCTCACGGGAAGAAATTCTGTAAGTCCCTGTACTAAACCTAAAATAAGTGCTTCTAATGTTCCCATTGATTTTTGAGTAAAATAAAAAGACCGGTTATGATAGCCGGTCTTATAATGAGTGATTATTTATTACTTAAAGTTTTTGACAATGTTTTCAGCAATCTGCTGCATCTCCTCTTTCGGGAGTGTCATCTTATGCTCGAAGTTGAGGTCGTTTACCTCGTTGAGCGGTATAAGGTGAATGTGCGAATGAGGCACTTCCAAACCCACCACTGCTATACCAACCTTAATACAAGGAACAGCGGTTTTGATGGCGGCAGCTACTCTCTTGGCAAAAGCCATATAGCGTCCGAGCTTGTCGTCGTTGATGTCGAAGATGTAGCTCACCTCTTCCTTGGGTACTACGAGGGTGTGACCCTTCTGAACGGGATTGATATCCAAGAAAGCGAAAAACTCATCGTCCTCTGCAATCTTGTAGCAAGGAATCTCGCCGTTGATGATACGTGTAAATATTGTTGCCATAATAAATATGAATTTACGAATTATGAATTACGACTAACTGTCAACTGAAAATTAAATGCTGATGTCGAGGATTTTAAACTCGGTTTCGCCAGCGGGGATTTTGATTTTGGCGGTTTCGCCCACCTTTTTGCCCAACAGTCCTTTAGCTATAGGAGTCTCGATCGAAATCTTGCCCTCTTTGAGGTTGGCCTCGGTTTCGGCAACGAGGGTGTAGGTCATTTTAGCCTTATTCTTAACATTCTGGATAGTCACCTTGCTGAGAATCTGCACGGTGTCGCTCTGAATCTGCGACTTGTCTAATACGCGTGCGTTTTTGATGGTTTCTTGAAGTTTCGAGATTTTAAGCTCGAGCAATCCTTGAGCCTCTTTGGCGGCATCATACTCGGCATTTTCTGAGAGGTCGCCTTTTTCGCGAGCCTCGGCAATCTGTTTAGAAATATTGGGACGCTCCACTGCAATCAAGTGGTCGAGCTCGTCGTTGAGCTTTTTAAGTCCTTCTTCTGTAAGGTATGTTATCTTGGCCATGATAGTATTGTTTTGTTCTAAAAAGTTATAATAAAAGAGAAACCGTAATGATGGCTATTACGGTTTCTCCATTTGCGAGACAAAGGTAATTATATTATTATTAATAACAAAATTTTTTTTTGATTTCCGCATCAAAAACGGATTCTATCCCTCTGCGCCGGGCTCTGCAAATTCATCCGAAGATGGAGCAGGCAAGGATTCATCGGGCAAAGGGACATTATCGTCGCCATAGCCGCCCGGGGCGTCTTCAGGAATATCATCAGGAACGTACTCCAATACAGGAGGCTCTTGTGGGGCTGGTGGTTGGTCGTCCTGAGGAATTGGCGGAGGTGCCATTTCTACAGCTCTATGCTGTGGTGCCGGCTGATGCTCGTTTTCAATGTGCATCTGTTGAGCGTTGCCGTTGCCATTTTGCAAAAGCTTAGAGAAATTGTCGTTGGCTTCCTGAACAATGGCTTCAACATTTTCACGGAATCTCTTTTCGGCGAGAGTATGTCCTTCGGAGTCCTTATAATCGTTGGGAATATTATAATCTCCGCAACGGCCTTGATACAAAGCGTATTCCGACTTGAGTTTTTCACTGGCGACACGGTATCTTGCCCAAAAATCAAGATTCTGGAATAGCTTGTCGTTGGAAGATATGTAAGCAGTAATAGCCGAAATCACAGCCACTAACAAACTAAATCCATTTACAAGCCATTCGGGAGTGCTTTCAAAATGGAAAATGCTGCACACCACATTGCCTGCGAACACCGAAAATACGGATATCACCGACACCGACACACTAAAAAGCATGATTCTCTTTTGGTTGCGGTGGTATTCGTCTCTAAACTGACTAGATTTTTTGCTAAAAAACTGCTGCTGTTCAAAATATCTGTTTTCTAAGAAATCGTTTTCTGAAACAAAAGCTTTGCGTTTTTTGCGACCCGCAGCCTGCTCGGCGTTATTTTGAAGCCTGTGTTCGCGTTCCTGAATAGTACGGCGGCGGCTGAAACGCCATCTTAACCAACCTGTAAACCTGGTGCAGGGCAAATTCTGACAAAACGACACAAATCTGTCGATTATGTCGATCTGGTTGTCGGAATATCCTGCCGACTCCATAACAGTAACGTTGTTATTGTTTTCGTTGTAGAGTTTTCTAAATTTTTCAATCTGCTCCCTGTCGTCTTTAGTAAACAGGTCGGTATAGCGCATATAGGCGTGCAAGGCATACTTGCGGCCTAGACCTGCATTTTTAACTATGCTGTCGAATCTTGTAAAAATATTTTGCTTTGCCATATATTTTGATAATGTGTTGTATTCAGATTAAAAGTTACTTAGCCGCGTTTGCACCCGAAACAATTTCGATAATCTCGTTGGTGATGGATGCCTGACGTACTTTGTTGTAACTGATGTTGAGTTCTTTGATAAGTTCGGTGGCGTTGTCGGTGGCCTTGTTCATCGAGGTCATTCGCGCACCTTGCTCGCCAGCAGCACTTTCGGCAAGGATTGAAAGAAACTGCGTTTTAAGCCATTGTGGTATAGTTTTATTTACAATTGTAATCTTATCTGGTTCAAAAATATAGTCTGTTTTAAATTTTGTCGGCTCGGCTTTAAATTGCAATGGGAGGAAATTTTCGATTTCGGTATTCTGCACTGCGGCGTTTACAAACTTGTTGTAAATAACCTTAACACAGTCGAACTCGCCCGAAAGATAGATGTCGGTAATTTCTTGGGCAATTTTTCCTGCGGTTTCGTACGATACTTTTTCAATAGATTCCAAATCAGACTTATAAAGTGTAAATCCGCGTTTGGTTATCTGCTCGGAAACTTTTTTGCCTATTGCAAAATATTTGATACTAACGCCGGGAGTCTGCTCTTTGGTAGTACGGTCAAACTCAGCCACAGCCTTAATAATATTGCTGTTGAAAGCGCCGCAGAGACCTTTGTTGCTGCTGATGGCAATTACGAGGATGTTTTTTACCGCACGTTTTGAGGTATACTTGTTGTCGTTGTCCTCGGCGAGGGTTTCGGCAAGAAGCGAAAGCATTTCGGCCATCTTGTTTTTGTAGGGAGAAATT
>JAGCYI010000229.1 GCA_017960885.1 Bacteroidales bacterium | reverse complement strand
TGTTGAGCCTATTCCCGTACCTGAGTACGAGTGCGGCAAAGTCTTCCCCGACCGAGAAATCACCAACCTTGAATTAAAACACTCGTTCGCCCCGAGCGAGATAGTGGAGTCGAAGAACGGCGACACACGCTACGAGATTATATACGCCAACGAAAACAACGGCTATCTCAGCGGACAATTCTTTATGATTATGGACTGCTGGGGCGGAGCGAAAATACGATGCGAGTTTTCACAAACTCAGATCAACACCGACAACATTGTGCTGAACACCATCTTCCACAACGTGCCGGACAGCACCCTCTATGTCAAGCCCGAAACCATCCGCAAAGAGATACAAGAGGCCTTCTTCGATGCCGCCACCGTGCTAACAGATTTTTCTATAAAAGATACTGTGAAAATCGACAAGCCCTATACCTACCTCTATGTAAACGAATCGGGCAAGGTGGTGGCAGTAATCGATGACAAAGGCAAAATAAAAACCGAAGAGACCACCATCTCCGCCACCAACCTCAAAGAAAACACCCTGATACAAGGCAAAAACGGCGAGGAACTCGTCCTCACCAAAAAAGGACAAGTGATGGGCAAAACCGAGTTCAACGCCACTGGCGGCAACTCCGTATTATTAAAAGAATACCACCGCAAGAGCGACAGCCTCGCCCAGTGGCAGATAAACTTTCTGCCAGACACAAAACACCAAACCTACGCCTTCGATTATCTCGGCAGCGGCAACCACGGAATTTTTTCTAGTTCAGACTACTACCCACAATCAGGCAGTTACGATTTTAGATATAAAAGTGTGGAATGTGGAAAGAACGACAAAGTTATTGTAGAATTTGGCTCATACCCCCAAGCCGACAGCGTGGTATTCAAAGACAAATACGGTGTAACATATCCCATTTCATCAAAGGATAACGTTCTATCCTTCACCGGCGTATCCAAAGCCGACACCAACTTTATCTACGCCTACCGTGGCGACCAAAAGATAGGCAAACTATTTTTGAACACCTATCAGCAGAAAACATATAAAGTAGTATTTGTTAGAGTAAATGGTGCGGCAAAAAAATTGAACGCAAAAGAAATCACAAAATATTTAAATAAGGTATACAATCAGTGTGCGGTAAGTTTTGAAGACTCAATCGACAATATTACCATCGACGATTTAACATCCTTCTCTCACGGTGGCAGCGGCGTTTTAACCGTTTATAATAATGACCAAAAGACTGTGCTGAATGCCTACGACAAACGGATGAAAGACGGAGTCTATTATCTGTTTTTTGTAGATGAAGTAAAAGATAAGAAAGACGGCAGCGGCACATTAGTGTCGGGTTATATGCCCCGCGGCTACAACTGCGGTTTCATCTACGACGGCGGCTCAGAACGCACCATCGCCCACGAGTTAGGGCACGGCATCGCTGGCTTAGAGCACGTGTTTGAAAACTCAAACAATTCAGGCAAGACAGCCAACCTTATGGACTACGCCGAGGGCGAAGAACTATGGCACTTCCAATGGGATCAAATCCAAGACCCGAGCAGGGTGTGGATGAAGTGGAATAAGGCGGAAGAAGAGGGGGAGAATAAAACAATATCTCCTTTCGAGTTTATTATTAGTGGCGATGGTATTAAAAATGATGAAGGATTAGAAGGACAACTTTATCAGTGTGACACTAAGAATAATAAGGCCGTTTTTTACACATTTTACGACGATAAATCAATTACTATCTCAGTAAGGAAAAAGGATTCTGATGAATTTAAACATATAGCACTAGAACTTGACAAATCTATCTGGATGTTCAAAAAAGATACTTACCAAAATGAAAGTTCTTGCATACGGTTGAATATTACCGACAAATTATTAACGCAAGACGAAGATAATGTTTTTACCGTCCAATGTGGCGGTTATTCTTCACAGTTAGTAATCCATCCATATTCTTTATATATTACTTTTTTGAGACCAGATGATTATAATGGCGAATTTTTGTTCGATGATGGATTCAATATTAAAACAGGTTTTCGTGATAATGTAAATTATGACTATTGGTGCCAATCTCTAAACAAATATCAAAGCAGTGAGGTCCTTATTAAGGGTGAACCTCAGACTATCTATGCGCCCGTAATCGGTGTCACACCGACTCAAACTATCGAATTGGGAGTTTTTTATCATAATTCAGATTACGTTAAGGCAGATAAAAATTTAAGCATTGATTTTGAATATGATAAAAAAATTGTAGACGTAAAACGAATAGGCTTAAAACCAGACCATATCAAAATAGAAGGTAAAAAAGCCAACATTAACGATCCAATAACTATTGATGCAAAGATAAACGATAAGGTTATAGGCAAATTGGAATGTTATTGCTTAGCCAAAACTGAAAAAAAATTGAAACTTATTTACGTCAAATTTAAAGACGAAGACGACTATCGATGGTTGGATGAAACCGCTATTCTTAACGAATTAAACAATCATTCATTAAACCAGTTGTTTTTTTCTTTTTCATGGGAAAAATCTGATAAAATGGATTTCCCCGAAGAATCAAGTGTTTATAAAGATCACGATCAGGTATTTGCGGCTTTAAAGGCATATGCAATAAAACAGGGTAAAGTTGACGAAAATAGTACTGATGATTATTATTTTATCACAAATATATGTATGAAACAAGAAAATTTAGGTGGTACAGTTACTTTTACACCCGGATGTCACACGACTGGAGATCCAGGTGGTGTGCAATTTGTTATACCAAAAGAAAGTGGAAATCGTGACATCAATACTGCTTCGTATGAAACACCTGAAAAGGTTACAGCCCATGAAATGGGGCATTATGTAGGATTGCATCATCCTCATGGCATTTTTTTTAAGGACACAAAAATGACATGTATTAAACACGATACCAATGGAAAGGATCAAACAGATGGCAATTTTATGGATTATTATATTCAAAGAAGAACTTGGTTCAAATATCAATTACAAATTATTATTAACAGAAAAGTGGAAAAAAAATGAAGAAAATAATGTTTATTATTATATGTCTTACCTTATTTATTGGGGATTGTTTGTCTCAATATAGTTTTGAAGATTATTGCAATTCGTGTAATAGAAGATGTACGATTAATGCCGACAGCCTGTTAACATTGTTATCCGAAGGAAATCCTTTTCATGTATTGCCTCATATCTATATTCCAGAAGTTAATACTAAGGATTGTTATTACAACGACAGTTTGAAATCGCTTTTGCTTAAATTCCTCA
>JAGCYI010000228.1 GCA_017960885.1 Bacteroidales bacterium | reverse complement strand
TTTGCGAGCCTTTGGGCGTGCAAGGCGGGGTACAAGTTCGGAGTGCCGATTTTGCTGATGTTCCTTTTTACAGGAATGTTGTTTGGCGACGGCGGCCTGAAACTCATAATGTTCGACAATTTTGAAACCGCCTCCACCATCGGCACGGTGGCTCTGTGCGTGATTTTGTTTTCGGGCGGAATGGACACCAAATTCTTCGACATCCGCCCCGTATTGACCCAAGGAATCATCTTGGCCACTGTGGGCGTGGCACTTACGGCGGTAATCACGGGCTTTGTAATAAAAGGCGTTTTCGACTTGATGTTGGGGCGGACGCTCGGCATAGCCGCGTGCTTGCTTTTGGCGTCAACAATGGCGTCAACAGACTCAGCGTCAGTGTTTTCCATCCTCCGTTCCCAAAACCTCAACCTCAAAAACAAACTCCGTCCGCTCCTCGAATCCGAAAGCGGCAGCAACGACCCCGTGGCGTACATTATGACCGTCACGCTCATCGGAATCGTTAAACAAGGCGATTCGGTGGAATATTCGTCGGTTGTGTTAGACATTGTGATAAAGTTAGTTATGGGCGGATTGTCGGGCTTCCTCGTGGCAAAATTGTTCGTTGCCGCCCTCAACAAACTCAACATCGACAACGCTTCATTGTACCCGATTGCAGTGCTGTCGGGCTGTCTGTTCATATTTTCGGTGTCGTATTTTGTGGGCGGCAACAGTTATTTGGCGGTATATATCGGCGGTCTCGTCATCGGCAATTCCAACTTCGTACACAAACGCGCCACAATCAACTTTTTCGACGGCTTGACGTGGCTTTTCCAACTGATTATGTTCCTGACGTTGGGACTTTTGGTGTCGCCCAAGGAACTACTGCCCACCATCATTCCGGGCATAGTTATCTCTGTGGTAATGATTTTGATAGCGCGACCCGCGAGCGTTTTTCTGTGCCTTGCGCCGTTCAAAAGGAGTTTTAAGGAAAAGGTGTTCATATCGTGGGTGGGACTCAAAGGCGCGGCTCCGATTATCTTTGCCATAATGCTCCTCACCGCCGACACTCCGGGCGCGGGAAAACAGTTTAACATCGTGTTTATGTGCACGTTGATTTCGTTGTTGATTCAGGGCACGTCGCTCTCGTTGATGGCCAAAAAACTCAACTTAATAGAAGAGACCGACGAACTTTCGCAGCCCAAGAATTTTGATTTGGAATTTTCTGACGACATCAAGTCCGTCACCACCGAGATAAAAATCACTCAGGCGGACATCGACGAGCGCGGAAGTTTCATCAAAGACCTTCCCCTGCCCGAAAACACTCTCGTAGTGATGGTTAAGCGCGGCGGCAAGTATTTTGTCCCCAAAGGCAGGACGGAACTTTTTGACGGCGACAACCTCCTCTTAATCACTGACAATCAGGATGTTTTGATGAAAACCCTCAGCGCAAGCGGCATCAGTTACAACAACATCAAAACCGAAAAAATCGAAAACAACTCCATAATCGACGACATAAAAAGCGTGTCGCCGGTCGATACGATTAAAAAGAGGGTGGGGCGGATTGTAGGGAAATAAACTACAAATTATTAATCTCCTCCTGCAACCGTTCCAAAAACCTTGCTGCGTGTCCGCCGTCCATCTGTACGTGGTGGAATTGGAACGAGATGGGCAAGGTAACTTTGAACCAATGCTTTCGGTATTTGCCCCACGATAAAAACGGATTGTTGTAAACGCCTGAATATTGGTTTACAATGCAGTCTAACTCTGTGCCTATCACCGCAGAAGAACCGATTATTGCCGCACCTTCGCTGAGAATATTCTTACACGATTGAGCAGCCTCTTTTGTTATGGAGTTATAATCATTTATAAACTTTTGAAAATCATCTTCATAAGGAATATCGCAGAAACATAGTTGACCATTTGTGCCGTTTACAATTGTGTTCATTGCAATTTGGTCGTAACGGAAGAGTTTTCCGCCTTCGGGCAAAGTGTAAAACTCCTCCACGCTACTTGCGGCACGGCAAATGCACCAACATAGCAACATATTGAATTTTAATCCTTTGCGCTTGCTCGCACGGTAAATACGTGTTACATCAAAAGTCTTCACCACCGTCACCATCGGCATCGGCGACGACATCCAAACTTCAAACGCTGCGGCACGTGAGGTGGTCTTTGGGTCTACTTCGGTTTTCATAATTGGTTAATTGTTTTACAAAGTTAAATCATAAATCATCTCCTTAGCCATCCACTCCTCATTGTCGATAATGCTGACGCGCGACTCAACTGTTTTAAAACCAACAGATTGGTAACAGTGATAAGCCGACGGATTGTTGTCAAAAACTCCGAGAGAGATTTTTTTTGCGTCAAAATCATCTTTGGCTTTTTTTATCGCTAAATGCAACATCTGTTTGCCTAAACCTTTGCCTCTCTGCGAGTTGTCTACAATTACAAAACCAAGGCGGAGGATAGTTTTTGTTGGTTCAAAGTAACGTAAAATAAAGTGTCCCACCACATTACCGTTTTCATCAACAGCGGTGAATGGGTACACTGTTTCGTCATATTGCGCAAGCATATCCTCAGGTTTGGGTGGATAAACAGGATAACGGTCGGCGCTCCATTTTCTAAACGCGGTCTTGTCCTCTATCCACGAAAAAATGATTGGCGCATCGGAGATTTCAAACTTGCGAAGTTTCATTTTCTTAGAGGTTTTGATTCTTTAAATTTGCTAACGCATTGGCATTGTTGCTGATAACCATTGCAACTTTTTGGCATTTATCCAATTCTGCACAATCGCCGCAGGTGTTATATCCTTTTTGCAATGCACATTGGCGGATGGGGCAAAGTTTTTCGCAAAATACTGTTTTTATGCCATTTACACGGCAACCATCGCAGTTGATATGCTCGGGGAGAATCTCAACATTGTTAAGTTTGCTCCAATGTTTCGCAGTCTTTTCGCGAAGGGCATCGTCGTTGGTTTGTGTGGCGATATAGGCATCGCATTTGGTGCAGTCGAGACCGCAGAATGCTATCATTTTATTCATAATTGTTTGTTTGAATTTTTGCACAAAGATAATATTTAAGTGGATTTAGACTTAAATTTGGAGGAATATTTTTTTGATTTTAGTAAGGATGAATCAAAATAATGTTTATCTTTGCAGTAGATAATCGGTTAATATGCCTACTATGAAAAAAGCAACGTTAAAAACGATAGAGCAAAACGACAATGTAAGTCTGTATTCGATTTGTTTTGATGGCAACAATGAATCAGAGTTTGAAAACTTTTTGTTGAAGTTTAGAGACAATGCTAAGTTAAATTCTGATTTCAGGATTATCCTTTTTGCTTTGGAGAAAATAATCGACAAAGGCGCATTGGAACGATTTTCAGACCGGAAGGCAAAATGTCGGACAGAGTTTCGGCAATGTCGATTGATTCAAGAAAACTGAGATTATATTGTCTAAGGATTTCCGACCAAATGATCATCTTAATTTCAGGTGCGTCGCATACAGGGAAAACGGTGTTGGCGCAGAGGATGTTGGAGAAATTTAAAATTCCGTATATGTCGGAGGATCACCTCAAAATGGGTCTGATTAGAAGCGGAAACACAAATCTCACTCCCGAGGACGATTATAAACTTACTGATTATCTTTGGCCAATTGTCAGGGAGATGATAAAAACTGCTATCGAAAACTGTCAAAACCTGATTGTGGAAGGGTGTTATATTCCTTTTGATTGGAGAAACGATTTTGATAGTAATTATCTGAATGACATAAAGTTCCTATGTCTCGCAATGACCGATGAGTATATCGAAACTCATTTTCACGAAATCAAAAACCACGCCTCGGAAATAGAGTCAAGAATTGATGATTCGTATTTGACAATCGAAGGTGTCAAGATTGATAATCAGGCATATAGAGATGGCTTTGGCAAACGTGGCGAACAGATTGTACTTATCGAAAATGATTTTGAATCTACTATCAACAACTTATTAGAAAATTCCCTACCTTTGCCCTATGGCAGAAAATTGGGAGATATACGCTGATTGGAATCCGTGGCACGGATGCACCAAGATAAGTTCGGGGTGCAAATATTGCTATGTGTACCGTCAGGACGAGATGTACGGCAGCGAAATATCAAGCAAAGAGTGCAGGAAGACAGGCAATTTCAACCTGCCCATCAAACGCAAGCGTGACAAAAGTTGGAAAATCGAAAGCGGACGGATTGTGTTCACGTGCTTCACTTCCGATTTTTTGCTCAAAGATGCCGACGAATGGCGACCCGAATGTTGGCGGATGATGAAGGAAAGGAGCGACCTGTGGTTTTATTTTTTCACCAAACGCATCGACCGTTTTATGGATTGTGTTCCCGACGATTGGGGCGATGGTTACGACAATGTGCTCGTGGGCTGCACCGTAGAGAATCAGGAAATGGCGGATTACCGTCTGCCGATATTTTTGTCGTCACCCATCAAACACAAGAGCATTATGGTGGCGCCGATGCTCTCAGACGTTGACCTTACGCAGTATCTGACGTCCGAAATTGAGGAAGTGGCTGTTAGCGGCGAATCGGGTATTGAGGCTCGTCCCTGCAATTACGATTGGATTCTGCACGTGAGGGAGCAATGTGTGGCGCGGGATGTAGCGTTCCGTTTCCATCAGACAGGGGCATATTTTATCAAAGACGGCAAGATGTACCGCATCCCCCGGCGTTTTCAATTAAGTCAAGCCCACAAGGCGAATATCGACTTCAAAATCGGCAAATATATGGTGCCGGAGACTGTCAAGTTTGAATGGAGCGAGGATGATTATCACGATTGAAATGTCGCGGATTTTTATAGCGACAATGCCATCCGCATCGTTGCCACACCGTCTTTAAAGTCGGTTTGATTAAAGCCGATGCGTTGGTATAGGGCGTAGGCAACGGGCATAACTTCGGGACGTGTCGTGAGCATAACTTCTTTGTAACCAAGCGATTTGGCACATTGAAACATTGCATCCAACATTTTTCGCGAATAGCCTTTGCCACGGTGTTCGGGTTTGATGAAAAGGCGTTTCACCTCGGCGGTGGTGTCATCCACTTTTCTGAGGGCGATGGTGGCGATAGGGGTTTCATCTTCAAAGCCGACGAGGATTGCTCCGCCTTGGTAAAATGTTGCCAAATCAGCCAATTCTTTCTCAAAAGAGACAAAGCATCCTTCCGCACCCTTAATTTGCGAATACTCAACAAAAAGGGTTTTTATAATGTCGTAATTTGTAGAGGGTTTTACTTCAAATGTATTCATTTTTATTGTTTGTTTTTTCGTTGGCAAAGATAAAAGAATTTTTTTACCACTCCAAATTTCAGCCGCCGATATTAATCCACGTTGCCTTTCTCCAAAGTCCCTCCAAAAGTCCGCGCTGATGATTTCTGAACCAAATGCGGCAGAAAATATATTGGCAAACCACCATAAGCAGACCAATTAGTACAGCGTAGGAGACGCCGACTTTGTTGTAAAACGAAAGTCCGTAGCCGCAGAAAATAAAACTGCCGATTATCGACTGCAACAGATAGTTAGTCAGGCTCATACGTCCAAAAATGCAGAGGTGGTTCAATACCTTGCGGAAACGGTTGAAGGCGTACCAACAAGAAACCACCGCCGAGGTTATCATTATCAAAATAAAGAGGTTGTAAATAGGTTGGAGCCACACAGAAATTGCACCAAAATCTATGAAACTCAGCCCTATAACCATCACCGACGAAATGGCGAAGAT
>JAGCYI010000227.1 GCA_017960885.1 Bacteroidales bacterium | reverse complement strand
CACCACCTCTTCCCATCCCGAACAGAGAAGTTAAGCCCGCTTGCGCCGATGGTACTGCGCCACAATGCGGGAGAGCAGGTAGCCGCCCTACTTTAAGAGTCCTCAGCCTTACATAAGGCTGGGGATTTTTTTTTGTATCTACCTTCCCTTTCTACATTAATTTTTTTCTTACCTTTGTCATAAAATCAAATTATTCAAATTATGTCCGTTACCGATATAGATGTCTATAAGATTGCCGTTTCGATGGTGAAGGGGTATAGGTGTGCGGATATAAAGCAGTTTGTGGAAACGGCTGGGGGAGTGGTAGAATTGTTTGAAAATGCTGAGGAGGTGGCGGAGTCGTTTGGCGCAGCGGCTAAGGACTTTTTTAAGGCGTTGACCGCGCCAGCACTTTTGGAATCCGCCCATCAGCAATACGACATCGTTAAAAAATTCCATACTCATCTGAGTTTTTTTACCGACAGCGATTATCCTTCAAAACTTCGCGACTGTAGCGATTCGCCTGTACTGCTCTACTGCAGTAGAAAATTCGATTTCGACAGTTACTTTGTACTTTCTATAATTGGCACACGCAAGGCGGACAATCTTGCCGAACGTTATGTTGATAGTTTTCTTTCGGAACTTAGCAAATTTGGAAAAAAGATATTAATATTGAGCGGACTGGCCGACGGTGTTGATAGCATTGCCCATAAAGCCGCATTGAAATATGGCTTTGATACCGTTGCGGTGCTTGGTCACGGTTTCGACAAGATTTATCCTTACTCTAACCGCGGTCTTGCAAGTCAGATTCGCAAATCGCACGGCGCTCTTATCACAGAATTTTACAGCGGCTACCCGATTTCGCCCGAAAATTTTCCTCAGCGCAATAGGATAGTGGCGGGTTTGTGCGATGCTCTGTTGGTGGTGCAGACTCCTCTGCACGGCGGTTCTATGAATACTGTGGCTTTGGCAAATTCGTATGGACGAGAGGTTTTCGCATTTCCTGGTCGTGCCGATGACGAACTTTTTGCTGGCTGCAACCGATTGATTAGAAACAATAACGCCGCAATCCTCAATTCTGCCGAAGATTTTGCCTATTATATGGGTTGGGGCGGGAATGATTAACACAAACTTTATCTCCATTTTTCAAAAAATCTCTACTTTTGCACTGTGTTTTGTTTGCGGAGTTTCACCTAACTGCCGCAATTAAAAGGGAATCAGGTGCGAATCCTGAACAGTCCCGCTGCTGTATGCTCCTCAAAGGATGCCGCATTCTTAGCCACTGAAGATTTTTTCGGGAAGGCGCGGCGTTGGGGCAAGTCAGAAGACCTGCAAAGCGCATCATAGTTGCACAAACTGCGAGGACGGCGACTGCAACAGATTGATTATTATCATTTTATTATAGAAATGAGAACGTTGCTTATGCACCTGCCCACGGCTGTGTGGTTGCTGATGTTTTGCACCCAATGCCTTGCTCAGAATTCCGATACCACTATCTATCGTGAGTTGGAGCAGGTTGACGTTTTGGGTCAGAACCAAAAGGCGCAATCGTCTGTTTCACAACTATTTCGTCAGGAACAGATTAAGGTTGTGCCCACTGCCGACATTGCCGGTGTGCTACGTCTTGGCAACGGCTTAAATATCAAGGACTACGGCGGCGTGGGCGGACTTAAAACCGTCTCGGTGCGTTCGCTTGGAGCTTCGCATACCGCTGTGGAATACGATGGTGCGCCGGTGTCGAACACTCAGGCGGGACAGATCGATATTTCTCGTTTTGACGCTACCACTATTTCTGAAATAAAAGTCTCTGTGGGTCAGGATGATAACCTATTTAAACCTGCTAAAATGTTTGCATCTGGTGCGGTGCTGAGTCTAAAATCGTTTAACGACAATGATTTAGATAATATAAAAATTGACCTTAAAACAGGTTCGTTTGGATATTTCTCCGCTGATTTGTCGACGACTAAAAAAATATCTAAAAAACTGACTGTCAAAGCGGACGGCTCGTTTCTCCGTTCGGATGGAATGTACAAGTATACGCTCAAAAATGTGAAGAACGTTTCCGAGCAAAAACGCCACAATACCGACATTATCAGCAAAAAAGGCGAGATAAATCTCTGTTATAATGATTCTAACTTGCAGAGTTTCAGTGTAAAACTCTACGGCTACGATTCGAGGCGCGGACTTCCCGGCAGCGTGATTTTTTACAACGACCAAGCCAACGAGCGTCTCAACGACCGCAACTATTTTATTCAAGGCGATTACAAAAGGCGTATCGTCAATAATCTAACTACCAAACTATTAGTGAAATACAATTACTCATACACTTGCTACACCGACCGCAATGTGATGTACACCGATGGCAAACTCACTCAAAACTCCACACAAAGGGAGTTTTTTGCCTCGTGGCAGAATCTTTGGCAGATTGCCTCGCCGTTGACTTGCTCGTTTGCCGCCGATTATTGCCACAACTACCTTTTGAGCGACATCACCGACCGCATTCCTGAGCGAAACACTATCTATTCGGCTGCAAACCTCCGCTATTATCCTGCTAAATGGACTTCTATAACAGTCGGCACTGTTCATACTCATATGCGTGAAAAAACTGATGTGGGCTCGCATTTAGATGATTTAGACCGATTTTCACCTTATATTATTGCTAAATTTTATCCTATCCAAAAACTCACAATCACCACTTTATACAAAAATACCTACCGTGTGCCAACGTTCAACGAATTGTATTACACCACGTTAGGTTCTACCAACTTGAAACCTGAGGACGCTTACGAATATAATCTCGGCGTGTCGTACAATGCCAGTTCGTGGAGCGTGACATCTGATTTTTTCTACAATAGTGTTGAAAATAAGATAGTTGCGATTCCCACAATGTATATTTGGAAAATGGCAAACTGCGGACGGGTGCATATTACGGGCGTGGATGTTTCGGCTACAAAGAATTTCAGTTTTTCTGATTTCAACGTGAACTTTTCCGCCGGATATTCTTATCAAAAAGCCATAGACGTAACCGACAAGAATTCAAATCTTTACGGTTTCCAAATTCCATACACACCGCTACATTCGGGCAATGGTTGGATTGGATTTGTCTATAAAGAATTTACTCTATCAGCCACGTCGGTATGGTCGGGCAAGCGATATTTCTTAAAAAACAACATAAAGGACAATGAGATAGACCCTTACACCGAATTTTCGGTTGCTCTGTCCAAGGAGTTTAAAATCAAGAATGCGGAGATGTTTGTAAAATTGTCGTGCATCAACATCACCAACAAGCAATATGACATCATAAAATATTATCCTATGCCCGGACGACAGTTTCAACTGCATATATCTTATAACTTAACAAATAAATTTTACCAAAATGAAAAAGATTAAATTTTTAGCATTCAGTGCTTTATTGTTGAGCACTTTGACATTTCAGTCGTGTAAAGACGACGATGACGAAGAAACCAAACCCGAAGAGGTTGTAAAGTTTAAACACGTGTTTATTCTCAACGAAGCTTTCCAAGGAACCAATCAGTCTACTATTGATTGTTATTATCCCAACGGTGAAAATTCTGTACAACAAAAGGTTTTCGCTGCCACCAACGGTGAAGGTCTTGGCGACAATGGTCAGGACATTATCAGCTACGGCAAACGTGTTTATCTGAGTGTTTGGGGATCAAACTACATTGCCAAATTAGACCAAAATGGCAAAGTTTTGGAGAAATATACTTTCAAAACTGACGAGGGTCAGCCCCGCTATCTTGTTGCAAAAGACGGATATGTGTATGTTTCTACCTACGGTGGCAAAGTGGCAAAGTTTGACACCACTACTATTGCCGCTCCATTGGATTTTGTAGAAGTTGGCGCACATCCCGAGGAAATCTGCGTTAAGGATAATTATCTATATGCCGCTATTGCAGGCGATTACAATGTAAAATATGAAAATAAGATTGCCGTTGTAGACCTTTCTGATTTTTCTTTCAAAGAGCACATCGAAATTCTCGATGACCCCACCAACGTGTTGGCTTTAAAGGATAAATTGTATGTTGTTCACTATACTGATCCGCAGAATGGCATAACAGAAGTGCTTGAAGTAAATCCCTCTACAAAACAATATTCTGTTTATAGCGACGGCGCCAAAATCGCTACCGATGGCGACAACCTCTTTGTAATCAGTGTTTCAACTGATTGGTCAAATTATCCTGAGGTTACAACTGTTACAACTTATCGTAAAAACAAGGCTTCGGATTCTTTCTTGGATTTGTCTTCTACTCCCGAACTCTCTTCGTCGATTGTCTATATGTTTGAAATCGACCCTGAAAACAAGGATTTCTACATTGGCACTACCGATTATGCTACAAAAAGTGTTGTTTACCGTTTCAATAAGAGTGGTAAGTTTGTAGAAAAATTTGAAACAAGTAGCTTGAACCCCAACAGCGCTGCTTTTGTTTATTAGTAATCACCCCTTTATGAAAAGATTTTTCTTCTTTTTATATCTATTAATTGTCGCCGGTTGCGCCCAAAAAACTCAAAACATAGTTGAGGAGGGCGAGCCGGTGGCTTTTAAATATGCCACGCACATAAAAATTTCTACGTGTAACGACGGCTACATTGCCACTATCCGCAATCCGTGGGACACTACCAAAATTCTCCATCAGTATCTCATCACCGAAAAGGATTCTGTGAGTCAGGGTAATTACACTGTGGTGCATACTCCTGTAACCAATGCGCTGATTTTTACATCGTTGCACGCTTCTCTGGTTAAGACTTTGGGGTGCAAGGATGCTATCAAAAGTCTTTGTGATGTGGAATATGTCTTGGACAAGGAACTTGTTGACGATGTTAAATCTGGAAAAATCAAAGACTTAGGTTCGTCGATGAATCCCGATATTGAGAACATTCTTTTGCAGCATCCCGACGTGATAATGCTCTCGCCTTACGAAACATCTGGCGGATTCGGACTGTTGGAGAAGACCAACATTCCCCTTGTGGAATGTGCCGACTATATGGAAAACTCGCCGCTCGCTCAGGCTGAGTGGATGAAGTTTTATGGGTTGCTTTTTGGACGTGCCGCAGAGGCGGATTCTATCTTTAACGCTGTAGAACAACGGTACCTCTATCTCAAATCTCTTGTAAAAGATTGTAGCCAGAAGACTAAGCTGTTGCCCAACAGTTTGATAGGTTCCACATGGTATATTCCAGCGAAAAATTCTACCGCTGCCAATTTTTACAGCGACGCTGGTTTCGATTATCCTTTTTCATATTTAGACGGTTATGGAACCATACCGTTGAATTTTGAAGCCGTTTTGATGAAGGCTCACGATGCAGGGGTGTGGATTGTGAAATACAACCGCGACAAGGATTACGATTTTGAATCTTTTGCGGCAGAATACGATGGCTATAAAAATTTTCTTGCCTTCAAAAACCGCAACATCTATCACTGCAATATGTCGTATGTGCCTTATTACGACGAAACACCTTTCCGTCCTGATATTCTTTTGGAAGATTTAATAAAAATAGCCCATCCCGGTGTACTAAGCAATTGTGAATTAAGATATTTTAAAAAGTTGGAATAGAACTGCGTTAAATACCCCTGATAATAAGCGGTTTTGGCATAATTTTTATTAGATTAATACAAAACCTTTACAGAATGGGCGAAAAAAGGAGAACAATAAAAAGCAGGATTATGAATATCCTGCTGTGGTCTATTATATCAGCAGCTTTTATTGGACCTGGAACGGTAACCACAGCCACCAAAGCCGGTGCCGCCTTTCAGTTTCAATTGCTCTGGGCGTTGGTGTTTGCCACAATTGCGGCTTTGGTGCTGCAAGAGGCGAGCGCACGGGCTGCAATATACTCCAAAATGAATTTGGGACAGGCAATCAAGTTCCATTTTCAGGGCAGTAAAGGTCAGATTCCTGTTTTGGTGTTGGTGGTGGGCGCTATTATCCTAGGTTGTACTGCCTACGAGGCAGGCAATATTTTAGGTGCTGCCGAAGGCCTTTCGCTCGTCTTTCCTGGTCTTGGCAAACGGTTGATTATTACTACAATAGCCCTCGTTGTGGGCGTGGCTCTCAGTTTAAAGAGTCTGCGCTCAACAGCAAGTTTTATGGGCGTGTTTGTGTTTATAATGGGTATCACGTTTGTGTCTACAGCTTTTTTGGCTAAGCCTCCCTTGGGCGAACTTGCTCAAGGATTGTTTGTGCCGAGTTTGCCCGATGTTCCTGATGCGGGATTGCTCGTGCTTGGTTTAATTGGCACAACTGTAGTTCCTTACGACATTTTTCTCGGTTCTAATGTGGTGCAGAAGGATACCACCGTGCGCGATATGCGTGTGGGTATTGCTGTTTCGGTGATACTCGGCGGCATTATCTCTATGGCTATCTTGGTGGTAGGCACGCAGATGACGCGCGGACTTACTCCCGAAGTAAAGGCAAATATGGAGTTTACGTATATTCACCTTACCGAAACATTTGCAAATCAAATTGGACAATGGGCAGGATATATCTTCGGCTTTGGAATGTTTGCGGCAGGTTTCACAAGTGCTATAACATCTTCGTTGGTGTCAACGCTTACGGCACGTAGCATTTTCGAAAAAACTAATGCTGACGGAACGCCCAAAAAGCCAAATTCGTATCAATGGGTTGCGTATATGGTTTTGTCGGTGGGCGTTATACTTGGATTCTTACAAGTAGAGCCCGTACCGGCAATTGTGGCGGCACAGGCTTTTAACGGTATGATTCTACCATTCGTGTGCGTGTTTCTGTTTACTGTTATCAACAATGCCAAGGTTATGGGCAAGGAGCATCTCAACGGATTCTTCTCAAACTTTATGATGGCTGTTGTAACGTGGGTGACACTGATACTTGGTATCAAAAATGTGGCTGAGTCTATTTCAAAAGCAAGAGGTATAAAAATTGAAAATTCCGACACTCTGTTTGTTGGAGCGGTAGTGATAGCGTTGGTTATCACCTTGATGGTAATATTTTTTGTGATCCGCAAACGCCACAAGTCCATTATCGAGTGGGACCAGGAACAAGCCTCTAAAACACATTCTCCCGAGGTGCAAGATGCTTAGGGGCAGCACCATAGCCGAGTCGGATAATCACCGAAGGATAATATTCCATGTTTAATTGAGATTTTGTTTCTGCGTTTAGTTGTGGAATTTCGCACGGCTGGTTGCTGAAACTGTATGCAAGTCCTTCTGCGGTAATGCGCAACAAAAAGGTTTCTAAGGTCTTACCAAGAGCAATCCAGTTTTCTTCTGTGTTTTCTTTTACCGAAAATACTGCGAAATGCGACGCCGATGCGTTTACGCCATCATCTGTTTTGTTCTGTGCTTTTGGGTTGAGAAACATTCCCACAATCTTTTTGCCTAATGGTTTGGGTGTGGCTGGAAATCCTAATACGTTGTAGCATAATCCATTATGCGTTTCTTCTATATGTTTTTTATTGAACCGCATCCAGCTTATCAGTTCCCTTTTAAATGCTGTGTCGCTCATTTGTATGGTGTTTCCTTCTGAAATTTTGGCGCAGATAATTTCGGCAGATGGTTCGCCGGCTTTTACCACTAATACATTTGTATTTTCTTCTGTTTTAATGTTTTGCAACAATTCGTCGGGAATGATTCCTCCAGTAAATTCTCCTCGGTGGGTGTGACGCTGTTTAATTGCATTGAATAGTGTATCTTCTTCACAATTGTCTTGCTGATAGAAGTTTACATATATTTTGCCTTCTTTGTACACATAGTCGGAATTGTAGCCGTAATGTGTGGCTGCTGTTTGAAGGTTTTGCAATGCGCAACCGAGACTTATGAATAGTTCGCGGTTTGAACCGTCAACCACTTCGAGACGTTTGTTGAAATCTGGAGAAATAATAATCTGGTTTTCAGTTATTTGAAAAGTCCAAGGCTGAGAATTGTGTCCCGATGGTGCGCAGATGGCAAACGAAATCAGAATTTTTGCAAGTTCTAAGAATGAAAGGTGTTCCATAGCTATTTGATTAATTTGTTAAACATAAAATCAATGGTTTCAATAATTTTTTCCCACCCCGATTCGCTGTCGATTTGTAGCGAATTGTATACTCCGCAGTTTTCTGCCAATATGCAAAGGTAAGATATTGAGGCTGTTATAAGGGTTGATATTCCTGCCACGTGGTCAAACTCTTCTCCCGACGCCTTGCAAACTGTTTCGATTATTTTTAATGCGGTTTCCTCGCGTTTTTGACGGAGGATTGCTATCGACGGGTGTTGCGATGTGAGTTCCCATCTGTAGAGCCTGCGTAGTGATGGCGTGTTGCGGAGTAAGTTTACATATTCGCGGAATATTCCTGTGGCAAAGCTCTTTACATCGCCTGAAGGAATGTTTTCGAATTGATAGTTTAGCCAGAAGTCGTTTTGCTCAACATATTTGGCAAGGAGTTGGTCTATAGAGCCGAAGTATCTGTATATTAGCACTTTTGATACTCCAGACTCAGCGGCTACGGCATTTACGCCCACCGCCTCAAAGCCATTGGATTCTACTATCTTGCCCACGGCTTCGAGTATTTTTTTTTCGGTTTGTTCTCTATCTTTTGTCATAGCGTTTTTATGTTACTTTGCGGTTACAAAAATATGTTACTCATTGGTAACAACCAAATTTTTTTATACTTTTTTTCAAAAAATTTTTTTCGGCGAATATTTTTTCGCAATATTGCAGTGCTAAACTTAATCACCATGAAATACATAGGAGCGCATGTAAGCGCATCAGGAGGGGTGCAAAACGCGCCTGTTAACGCTAAGGCTATCGGGGCAACGGCTTTTGCCCTCTTTACTAAGAATCAGCGCCAGTGGTTTGCCAAAGAACTTACTGATGCAGAAATAGAAGAGTTTAAGAGCAATTGCCAGAAACTCGGCTACACCGCAGATCAGATTTTGCCGCACGACAGCTACCTTATAAATCTTGGAAGTCCCGAAGAGGAAGGACTCGAAAAGTCGCGTCAATCGTTTGTGCATGAGCTGCAGCGTTGCGAACAGCTTGGGTTAAAAATGCTCAACTTTCATCCTGGCAGTCACTTGAAAAAGATTTCCGAAAACGAATGTCTCGACCGCATCGCCGAATCTATCAATATTGCTTTGGCAAAAACCAAAGGCGTTACCGCTGTGATAGAAAACACTGCAGGTCAGGGTTCTAACCTCGGTTTTGCCTTTCGCCATTTGGGCTATATTATTGATCGGGTAGATGATAAAAGCCGCGTAGGAGTGTGCATCGATACTTGTCACGCTTTTGCTGCCGGTTATAATCTTGCCGATAAGTACGAGTTTGAACGCATTTGGGATGAGTTTGATAAAACTGTGGGATTCAACTATTTGCGTGGTATGCACTTGAACGACGCCACTAAACCTGTAGGCTCGCATGTCGACCGTCACGCCTCTATTGGTAGCGGGTGCATTGGCAAAGAACCTTTCCGTTGGATTATGGAAGATTCTCGTTTCAACGATATTCCTCTTATCCTCGAAACTCCCGACGAACTTATTTGGGCTGACGAGATTGCCATGCTGAAGGGGTTTTGTAATGCATAATTCATAATGCATAATTCATAATTCAAATTTACAATTATTTTTTCGTAATTAGATGAGACATAATATATTACTTGCTGTAGCAATTTTGTGTTGCGTTAGTGCCGACGCACAAAATAAATTTACATTAGAAAACACTGTGCCTGGGGGTAGCGAGTTTTCTGCTCACCGTCCTTCTGCCAACCGTGGTTATTTCGGTCAACTCTCGGGCGAGTATATCAGTGTTGACGATTCCGAATCTCGCAAAGAGGAAATCAACTCTGTGTTGCAACAGAGCGGAAAACCCGAGATGGCGTTTCTTATGTCGTGGTTCGATAAGAATAAGGCTTTTGTGTATAGTTACTCCGGGTTGCTTTATGTTGTAGACCTTAAGACAAAGACTGTTGCAGATTCGATAATGGATATTTTTGACGACCCTGATTTTTCGTATCAGTCTAAATATGCCGCAATTACCAGTCAAGGCAATCTTTATGTCTGTGGCAACAAGGGTAAGGAGCGGGTAAACCGTCAAAAAGAGCATGGCGTGGTTTATGGCACTTCGGTGCACCGCGAGGAGTTTGGTATTACAAAGGGTACATTTTGGGCAAACAAGAGCCAGAAACTTGCATTTTACCGCATGGACGAGTCGATGGTGGCAGAATATCCCAAAGTAGATATAGATGAGCGCATTGCTACCGAAGACCCATTCCGTTATCCTATGGCGGGAGAAACCAGTCACGAGGTGTCGGTGGGTGTATATGATGTTGACTCTAAATCGGTTGTATATCTTAAAACCACATCGCCGATAAACCGCTATTTTACCAATATTGCCTGGAGCGGCGACGACAAATTTATACTTATTGCCGAAATCAACCGCGAGCAAAACCATCTGTGGATGAATGTTTACAATGCCGAAAATGGCAATTTTGTAAAGACTCTCTTTGAGGAACAGAGCAACGAGTGGGTTGAACCGTGCGAACCTCCTGTTTTTATTGATAATAAGCAATTTGTGTGGATTAGCGAGCGCGATGGTTTCAAGCATCTATACCTTTATAATATAGAAAACGGAAAATGCTCTCAGCTTACCAAAGGTAATTATTGCGTTACAGGCATATATGGAGCGTCAAAGAACGAGGTGTTTTTCCAGTGCAACAAAAGCGGCTACCTTTACCGCGATATATGCAAGGTAAACCTCAAAGGTGCGGTAACCATGCTTTCTGATGGTTTGGGTGTGCATCACGCCACTTTCAACTCCAATTGTACGCAGTTTGTAGATGTTAGCACCTCGCCGTCGCAGGCTTTGAAAACCACATTGCGTGGGGCTGACGGCAAGTTGATTAAGTTGATCAAGGAGGTGAAAACTCCTTACGAAGGGTTCAACATGCCAGAAGTACGTCTGGTAAACCTCAAATCTGCCGACGGCAAGTTCTCTCTTTCGGGACGGTTGATTCTGCCTGTAGATTTTGATTCCACAAAGGTTTATCCTGTAATCGATTACGTGTATGGCGGTCCTCATAGCCAATTGGTCGACGGCAGTTGGCTTTATAGCACATCGTATTGGATGCTATATTTTGCGCAGCAAGGCTACATTGTCTTCACTATGGACAATCGTGGCACAGAGTTCCGCGGAGTGGAGTATGAGCACTGCATTCATCGTCAGCTGGGCGAATTGGAGATGCAAGACCAGATGGAGGGCGTTAAATACCTCAAGTCGCTCAGCTATGTCGACAACAA
The DNA here is from genome assembly GCA_017960885.1 of Bacteroidales bacterium. Classification (GTDB taxonomy): domain Bacteria; phylum Bacteroidota; class Bacteroidia; order Bacteroidales; family UBA3824; genus UBA3824. The sequence goes on along the minus strand of JAGCYI010000227.1, from coordinate 14,714 downwards.
CCGTATTGGAGTTATGGGTTGGAGCTTTGGCGGATTTATGACCATAAACCTGCTTACAACCTATCCGGGAGTGTTTAAGGCAGGTGTCGCAGGTGGACCTGTGTGCGATTGGCAATATTACGAGGTAATGTATGGCGAACGTTACATGGATACTCCGCAAGAAAACCCCGAAGGATATGCTAAAACTGCGGTAGTAAACAAGATAGGCAATCTCAAAGACCGCCTTTTGGTAATTCATGGCGATATCGACAACACCGTAGTATGGCAGCACAGCCTTATGTTGTTGAAAAAATCTGTGGAATCTGGTGTTATCCTCGACTATTTTGTATATCCCGGTCACGAGCACAATGTTATGGGTCGCGACCGTGTTCACCTATATCAAAAAATCGAAAGGTATTTCGAAGACTTTTTGAAATAGATAGGATTAATTATCATACATAATCTGATAATCTTTTTTCCTACCTCGAATCCAAAAATCCTGCGGAACGGCTTTCCAGTTGCCTTTGGCTTTGGGCGAAACTATCCGCATGGCCTCAATGTGCTGCATGATAATGTAGCGGAGGTCTTTGTCGGTGGATGAGATAATGCGTTTCAAGAGGTCGTCGTGACTTATGCCCGAGCCGTCGGTGAGGTGACCGCCGCCGCCGTTGCCTCGGTACGAGTTGATAGCCACCTTGTAGGTTTTGTCGAGTTCGAAGGCGCGTCCGTCGGTAAAGCCCTGGATAGTGATTTTTTCGCCGGCGGGCTTGGTAAGGTCTACGGTGTAGTTGATGCCCGATGCCGACGAGTAGTTGTAAAACTTGCCTGCAGTGCGTCCGTTGCCACGCTCGTCTACCTCAAAAAGCACAAGATGGTCTTTGCGGTCGCTCATGGTGTTGAACCACGATCCGTAAGAGTATTCCAGATAGTCAAGTATTTCTTTTCCTGTGAGTTGCACAGTATAAAGCAGGTTCTCAAACTTGTACAGCTTAAACATGTCGCGGATGCACACCGTGCCCTTGTCTACCTTGCTGTCGAAAGTGAGTGGGGCGGCAAACGACACGTCCGCGCCGGTGGCTTCCAATTGTATGCTGTGTATCAGGTCTACAAATGCCGAATTGCCAAACATAGCGTCGCGCGACGAAATGGTGCGGGTGAATTTGGCTATGGGTTTCGACACGTAGCGCTTTATCATCTTTATATAGTCGGCGTAGCGTTTCATCATTTCGCGGTCGGGTTCGCAAGAGTTCATCTCCATAATCAGACCGGTGATTTTTTTGTCTACGAGTTTGCCGTTCTCCTTTTTTATCTGCACCGATGCCACAGCGGCGAGTTTGGCGCAGTTTTTAGGGTCGAGAATTATCACACGTCCGCCCTCGCAGTTGCGTGCCACCATGTTGAACTCCTGATGGTCGTGTCCGGCAAATATTATGTCGAATCCCGGAACGCGCTGAGCCACAAGGTTTGAGGCGTTCTCGTTCATATAGTCTTCGTCGCTGTGATTGTTGTAGGTGCTGTCTACGCCTGAGTGGAAAAGTCCCACAATAAGGTCGGGGTTCTCTTTTTCTTTTACAATCTTAACCCATTTTTTAGCGCATTCCACCATGTCGTGAAACTCCATACCCTCCCAGATTTTGTCGGGAAGCCATACGGGGATAGTGGGAGTGATCATTCCAATTACGGCAATCTTCACGTTTTTGCGGTTGATAATGGCGTAGGGTGCGAAATACGGCTCGCCAGTCTTCTTGTTTACGGCGTTGGCAGCCAGCCAGGGAAAGTTAAACTCCTTAACAAGTTTGTCGTACACCTCGTGACCAGTTTCCAAATCGTGGTTGCCCACCGAAGCGGCGTCGTAGCCCATAAAGTTCATCACGTCGGCGCAGATGTGCGGACCGTCGTGCTTTTCGTAGTTTGAATAATAAACTACGGGTTGCCCTTGTAGAAAATCGCCGTTGTCTAATAGCACCACTTCTTGACTCTTGACACTGCGTTGCTCTTTTATATAGGTGTAGATTTGTGCTAATGATGTGTTCAGAGGTTCGTTTTCTATAAAATCGTATGGAAAAATTGCTCCGTGGACATCGCCAGTGGCTATCAGTTTTATTTTGATGGTTTCAGCTGCCGTATTGCTTTCCATTATATTTTTTAGTGTAATATTCTTACTTATAATAGTTTAATCGGTTTTTTTATGTAAATGCTATAAAAAAATCAGTTTTCAAAGTTACGGAATTTTTTTATATAATTGCAAACTTATATTAACTTTGTAAAAAAAAAATATGTTCCTCAAGCTGCGCGAATATATAAAGGATAAAATTGATTATTTAAAGAAAGTAAAATATTCTTTACTGATGGACTATAGAAAGTATAAACAGAAGCTGAAACCTAAAACAAAAAAAGCAACCAAAGGCAAGTCGAAGAAAAAAGAGCCAGAAAAAAAATACATCGGAGTTAAGTTGATATTAGCGGGATTGATGGCGGTGATGATATTTGCCCTTTTAAACGTAAACAAAAAACAAAGCTCTTCTGCGGGTGGCGTGGATGGCGCTTATGTCAACTATGGACGTGATGTAAAGCGTCTTGCGCGTGAGTTTGACCTTTCGCCGTCGTATCTTATGGCGCTTATTATGCTCGAATGTTCGGGAAAAAATGATGTGCCGCCGCGTTTTGAAAAGCACGTTTACGAAAAACTCAAAAACGTGAGGGCAAAAAAATCTTCCGACCTTGAGAGCATATCCTACAAGGACATATCAAACGCCTCCGATGATGCACTCAAAAACCTGGCGTCGTCGTGGGGACCTTTCCAGCTTATGGGATACAAGTGCATACACTTAGGCATATCTATCAAAGACCTCCGGGGCGAAAACTCGCTTTATTATGGTGTGAAATGGATTAACGATACTTACGGCGACTATGTGCGCAAGGGTAGGTACGCCGACGCATTTCACATACACAACACCGGACGACCTGTGCCAAAAGATGGAAAATATAGAACTTACGACAAAAGCTACGTGCCCAACGGACTGGATTATATGAAAGAATTTGACAAAAAGTTTCAGCACTGATTATCAGATATTTATAATTTCAATATTTTAAAATGAAAAAATACATTTTATTTTAATAAATTTTTGCAGTATTTTTGCAGCACCAAACATTAAAATCGATTATTAACATTTATTAAGACAGAAATATGAAAAATTTTGGCAAAAAAATTCTCACCGCAGTGTCTGCGGTAGCTCTCTGCGCGTTGATGCCATCGCAGAGCCAGGCTCAGATCACAGTCGTTCCCGAAAACGACAATTTCTCTCTCAAACTTATCGGACGTACTAATTTTGACTTCGGTTCGTTTCTCAACGAAAAGGCCGATGGTTCAAAACCCGACAACGGCGTGGCTGTAAACGATACCCGTCTTGGTGTTTCGGGTAAATTTCTCGACAAGTGGGACTACAAAGTTGAATTGTGCTTTGCATATAACAGTAACGCAAAAGCCACTACAATCTCATTTCGCGATGTGTTTGTAAAATACAATTTCAACAAAACCCACCACATTCAGTTTGGTAACGTGTTTATGGGTTACGGTATGAAACCGTTGGGTCTTGCTTACAAGTTTATCGACGATGCTACTGTCGACAATACTTTCTGCTCTTCACGTAAAATGGGTATTGTTTATCTTATGACAACCGACCCATTCAATTTCAACGGCGGCGTTTATTCTGATGGCAACATCGACAACGGCAACAGCAAATTCGACCAAGGAGTAAATCTCTCTGCAAAAGCCATTTACCGTCCCATTATCAACGAAACCACAGTATTGCATTTTGGTGCAGCAACTCTGTATACCAATAGCCCAAATACAACAACGTTTAGCGGAGTTGTACCGGAGAACTTTACCACCAATGGCAGAACCACATTTAAAGGACGCACCTTTGGCAAGGAGGCTGGCGTAGATGCCGATGGAAATGTAATATATATAGGCAAACATTACTCTCGCTACGAGGGTGAAATGATTTTCATCCATAAGAAATTTATGCTTGAAGCACACTACCAAGGTGCAAGCTATGAACCTACCGGTAGCGACGACCGTTACCACGTTGGAGGCGCTCTTGCTCAGTGCTCGTTCCTCCTTATCGGCGAACAGCAGAACTACAACAAGGTAACCGGTCTCTGCCAGAACGCTTCGCCTCGTAACCTTGAACTTCTTGCCCGCTACGACTACCTCGACCTTCACGATGGCGGCCGTCAGGAGGATGTTACCGTTGGTATCAACTATTTCTTTAGCAAACACTTCAACATGAAGCTCAACTACGTGTACACCGACACCAAAGGCAACGTTAACAAGTGCTTCAATTCTGTACAAATGAGAGCTCAGTTCTCATTCTAAAAAGATAGTCTTAATCCATTAAAAGAAAAGATTTGTAAAAAATATTACAAATCTTTTCTTTTTTTTATAGGTGTAACAACTTGAAAATTATTTATTTGTTTTTGTTTTAGAAAAAAACATCAATAAAATTTAGTGATTTTTTTTCACTTTGCCAATTCACTTGCATATATATTGACGGATTTTGTTTAAGACCAAAACCGAACACAATTAACTTTTTTATTAATTCAAAACTTAAAATTTATTTACGATGAAAAAAATTAGTTATTATGTAGCAGCATTCGCATTGTGCTGCGGAGTATCTCAGACACTCACAAGTTGCGTAGACGAAACAGCTGAACCCGAATACGTAAAAGAAATTCGCGAGAGCGAAATGGCAAAAGAACTTGCCGAGAACGGTAGAGACGCTAAAAAAGCTGGCAAAGAATCAGAGGCTGCTTTTACAGAGGCTTTCCTTAACGGTACCTTGTCTTCCTCTACTACTGCATATTCTGAATATAAAGATGCTAAGGATGATTTTGAGGACGCAGAAAAAGCTTTCAAAGCTGCAGAGGCTCTGCTTACAGATCCTGAATGGGTAGCCACCAAAGCTAAAAAAATTGCATCATTGGAATATGATGTCGTAGCCAAACAAGAAACAAAGAACACAAAACAAGATGACCTTGATAATAACACAAGTACTAATAAGCTAACTATAGCAGCTTTGAAAAAGGCGTTAGCTGAAGCAGAAGCTGAGTTGCAAGAAGCAAAGGATCTTCTTAAACAATACAAAGACGATGCTTTCAACCCCGTTAAGCATACCTCTTTTGTTACTTGGCAGGATGTTTACGAGAATTATCTTTACACTCAAGAGGACTTAGCTAAGAAGCAGGAGACCTACACAGCTAAGAAAGAAATCTACGACAAAGCTATTGAAGCTATGCAAAAAGCAAACAAAGAATAATTAAATTTAAAGGAGACATCAGATTATGATAAAAAAAATAGCATTGGCTGCGGCTGTGATGTCGGTTTGCTGTGGAGCCATGGCTCAAGACGGCGGCTCTGGTCTCAGTACCAACAACAAGTTTCAGGTGTCGCTGCTGATGGGCAACCAGATCACATTTAATGGCGAGTGGAACAACCTGCTCCCAGAATATCAAGATAAGATGGATGCCGGAGAACTTGGCGGCAGCCCAGAAGCTTCGCTCAATATCAACAACCTCGGCAACAGCGCTCTTAATTTCGCCGGTATTCAGATCGGATATTATATTGCAGACGATATGGATGTAAACATTCAGTTTGGAATGGACATTCGTAAAACTCCCCAAAAAGATATGATTGGAGCTCTTCACGGTTCTACATCTGTAGTACCCAACCAGATAGCAATCGACGGTTCTGTTAAGAACCATTGGATGGCAAACTTGGGATTCAACTATCATTTGGGCACATCTAACGAAAAGGTAGACCTCTATGTAGGCGCACAGGCTGGATACCAGAATGCTCACGTGGTTACCAACTACGTTTACGACGGCACTGTTTACCTTCTCCGTCCCGAAAAAGATGACGGTATGATTCACTGTATGACCGGCGCTGTAGTAGCTGGTGTAAGTTACAGCTTTGTACCTGGTTTTAGCATCGGTTTTGAAACAGCTCCTTTCGCTTTCAATTACAGCATGCTCGAAATCGCTACTCCGGGATTCGGTGTTTACCAGAGTGATTTCAAAGATTACAGAATCTTTGCTTCGCCCATGTTGAAATTGGGAATCAGATTTTAACATAATATCTAGAATTTAAAAAAATCCGGCAGGGTATTCTTGCCGGATTTTTTTTTAATATTAAATGATAATTAAATTTGCCAACAAGCTGTTGCAAAACGCCGTAAATGTGTAATTTTGAAAAATTTTTTTTAAACACATACACAAGATGAAAGTAGCGATAGTAGGTGCGAGCGGAGCAGTAGGGCAGGAGTTCCTACGTATACTCGCAGAGAGAAATTTCCCCATTGACGAATTGGTGTTATTTGGTTCACAGCGTAGTGCAGGCACCAAATACACATTCAAGGGCAAAGAGTACGAAGTAAAACTTTTACAGCATAACGACGATTTCAAAGGCGTTGACATTGCCTTTACGTCGGCAGGCGCAGGCACATCAAAGGAGTTTGCCGCCGATATCACCAAATACGGAGCGGTAATGATCGACAATTCGAGCGCGTTCCGTATGGACGAGGATGTTCCGTTGGTGGTTCCCGAGTGCAATGCCGAAGATGCCCTCAACCGTCCACGTGGCATTATTGCCAACCCAAACTGCACCACAATCATGATGGTAGTGGTATTGCAGCCTTTGGAGAATATCTCGCACATCAAGCGCATCCACGTGTCGAGCTATCAGTCGGCATCGGGCGCAGGTGCTGCCGCTATGGCAGAACTTGAACAGCAGTATGGCGAAATCCTCAACGGCAAGGATGTTACCGTTAAGAAATTCCCCCACCAGCTGGCTTACAACGTAATTCCCCAAATCGACGTGTTCCAGCCCAACGGCTACACCAAGGAGGAGATGAAGATGTACAACGAAACCCGCAAAATCATGCATTCCGACGTTAAATGCTCGGCTACATGCGTGAGAGTGTCGTCGCTTCGTTCGCACTCCGAGTCGGTATGGATCGAAACCGAAAAGCCCATCAGCGTGGAAGAGGCTCAGAAGGCAATTGCCGCAGCTCCCGGCTGCCAGTTGAAAGACGACCCGTCGAACCTCGTTTACCCCATGCCTTTGGAAACCGCAGGTCACGACGACGTATATGTAGGACGTATCCGCAAGGATATCTCCGACGAAAACGGCCTCACCCTCTGGCTCAGCGGCGACCAAATACGCAAAGGTGCCGCCCTCAACGCCGTGCAGATTGCCGAATACCTGATAAAGGTTGGTAATGTAAAATAAATTATATTGAAATATCATTTGTAGAGACGTGCCATGGCGCGTCTCTACGATTTTTTATATATGGGATTATTAATAACATATTTCCTGGCGTCGCTGTTGATATCGTTTATGTGTTCGCTGATGGAGAGCGTATTGTTAAGCGTTACGCCCACATTCATCAAGATAAACGAAAATTCAAAACAGAAGGGCGTGCGCCGTCTTTGCAGGTTGAAACAGAATGTCGACAAGCCTTTGGCTGCGATTCTGTCGCTCAATACTATTGCCAACACTGCCGGAGCAGCCATGGTGGGCGCTCAGGCTGCCGAGGTGTACGGGAGCGAGAGTCTCGGCATTGTGTCGGCACTGCTTACAATTTTGATTTTGGTCTTTTCGGAGATAACACCCAAAACCATCGGTGCAAAATATTGGGAGCGTCTTGCCGGACTTGTGGGTCACATGATTACCCTTACTGCGGTGCTAACGTTTCCGCTAGTTATTATAATACTGCAACTTACCAAACTCTTTAAAAAGAACACCAATCCTCACACCATAAGCCGTGAGGAGATTTCGGCTCTTGCCAAAATAGGCACGGAGGAAGGAATCTTTAAAGAGACAGAAAACACTATCATTCAGAATCTTATGAAACTGAAAAACTACCGTGTGAGCGACATTATGACTCCGCGTGTGGTGGTTTCGGCGGCAGATGCTGATATGACACTCGGCGAGTTTCTCGACAACAAGGATTATCTGCGTTTTTCGCGCATTCCGGTGTTCATAGGCAATGATGAAAATATTGTGGGATATGTGTTTCGTCAGCAAGTAATGGAGAGCCTTGCCGAAGATCACGATTCGCTCAAACTCCGTGATTTAAAGCGCAACATAGTGGTAGTGCCCAACACCAAGCCTGTATTCTCGCTTTGGGAAGACCTTCTGAAAAAGAAGGAGCAGATAGCCCTCGTAGTGGATGAATACGGCGGAGTAGACGGCATAGCCACAATGGAGGATATAATAGAGACCCTGCTCGGATTTGAGATAATCGATGAAAAAGATACCGTTGCCGACATGCAGCAGTTTGCCCGCGAGCGTTGGCAGCAACGGCAAATCAAATACAAATATTTGGAAAAATAGGGTTAATTGTGTAAAGACGCAAAATTTTGCGTCTCTACATCATTATTGTGCTACGTAATCTACGTTTTCAACCAATTCCATACCGCATTTTTCGCATGTTCCGGGATTGTCGAAATATTCTTTGCAAGCTTCGCAAACATATTTCTTGTTGGTGTCCTTGGGAGCAGCCTGAGCGTTTTCTTCGGTTGTAGACTCGGGTTGAGCTTCGGGTTGTGTTTGCTCAGTGGGTTGCTGAGATTCGTTTCCTTGTTTGTTTTCGCCGCTGTTGCCACAAGAAGCCATAGCTGCGATAAATAATGCGGCTGAAGCCGCGTAGATGAATTTTTTGATCATTTTTATTTAAGTTTAAGATTTATGACACTATTGTCGATTGTCCAGCAAGAATCATCATGGCAGAGGTAAACCGATTTTTTGAGCCTGGATTTTACCGGCACATATACCGTGTCGCTGCCTTTGAGGTATTTAGCCATATAGGTGTAGTCGTGGTTGAGCTTTAGGTTTACGGTGGTGAGCGCGTTGGTGGCAGTAAGTGTGGTAGCCACATTGTTGCGTTCTATACTTCCGAAGAATATGGTAATTGGCACTTCGGGGTTTTTGTCGTTGATGGTAACTTTGAGTTTCACATCGTATGTCTCCGGCTCTTCAGAAATTTCGCAGTCGCAATTTTCGTTGTTGTCGGTGCTGAGGTCGATATGCTCGCTAAAGAGCTTGTCGCAGGATGTTGTAGTGGCCCATACTGCAAAAATTGCAAAAAATATATATTTTCCTTTCTTCATAGCTAATATGTATTTTGCGCAAAATTAAAAATAATTTTTTATTTTTGATATTTTTTCCTCACCTTTGCTTTACAATCTACTACGATGAAAAGATTTCTTTTACTCATGGCAGTAGTGCTTTTTATGCTGCCAAACCTTATAGCACAAACCGACAGTGCTGAATATTATTTTGCTCTCTATACCAAAAGCACAGGCAATGAGCGAGTTGCGGCAGCCGATAAGCTAATGTCGTTTTTTTACAACGATGAGTTTACCGACAGCCTTATTGTGTATTCTGGTAACGACACCACAGAGATGAATTTGGCTGTGAATGCCTTGATGGGTACTTGGTATTATTATGCTCTTGACTATGATAAAAGCGTGTATTGCTGCAAGATAGCTCTCGACTTGTGTCGCGAGCAAAACAATACTGTATATCTTGGCGACTGTCTCAACACCCTTGCTATAAGTCTGCAATGTATGGGAGATTTTCCAAACGCATTAGTTTATCAAACAGAATGTTACAAACTCGACTCCATTTCAGGCGATTTGGCCAATCTGTCGTCGTCGCTTAGCAACATGGCGGCTCTGTATCTTGCAATTGGTCAGCCAAAAGCCGCCGAAAAATTTATTCTCGAAGCCATTGATGCAGAAAAACAGCTGTCGCGTGGCGACCGTATGGCTATCAGATTGGGAATGGCGTCGGAAATTTATATGAAACTCAACGACCCCCACGAATCGTTCCGATATGCTTATCAGGCTTATCAAATCGACAGCAGCGAAAACCGAATGGCAAAGGCTGCTGTGCGTCTTTCTCAGTTGTCGGAGACTTATATTGCCCTCGACAGCCTATCTAAGGCAGAAGAGATTCTTCATCGGGCTATGCCTGTGCTTGATTCGGTGCAAAATTACCACTCATTGGCTATTTGCGATATTCAGATGGGTAGAATTTCGCTGCATAGGGGCGACAACGAGGCTGCTTATCGATATTTTTTAGAAGGTTACCAGCTTTGTGAAAAAATAGGCAACTATTTCAACGCCAAAAACGCCTGCCGCGGACTTGCCACAAGTCTCAGAGAATCAGACCCAAAACTCGCTTTGCAATATCTTGAGCGTTACACTCACCTTGCCGACAGTATGTACCGCGAGGAGACAGCCATTCAGCTTTCGCACTACCGCATCAAGTACGAAACCGACAAGCTGCAGCTTATCAACGAGGAGAAGGTAAAGGAAAACCACAGGATTGTGCTCACCACCCTGGCGATACTTATTGCAATGATTATCACCATTTTGGGACTTGTTTACATTATCAAGATAAAGACACGGGCGCAGCAGCTCACAAAAAAAATACAGCAGCTTCGTGAAGAATTTTTCACAAATGTTACACACGAGTTTCGCACGCCGCTTACCGTGATACTCGGACTTGCCCGCCGTTTGCAAAAAGACGAGTCGGAGGCTAAGGCTTCGGGCGAACGCATAGAGCGTCAGGGTAACCGTCTTTTAACGCTGATAAACAGTCTGTTGGATATTTCAAAGATAAAATCGGCCATCGACCCGCCGAAGCTCCAAAAAGGCGACATCGTGGTGAATATCCGCATGATAGTGGAAGGTCTGGATTATTACGCCAACGAAAAACACATCGCCCTCGGCTACCGTCCGCGCGAGAACACGCTCATAACTATGATTGAGCCCGAATATCTGCAAAAAATTGTCTCAAACCTTGTGGCAAACGCTATCAAATACACGCCAGAATACGGCAGAATAGATGTTACAAGCCGTTTTGAGGATAAGAATTTTGTGCTGAGCGTGTCAGACACCGGCAAGGGCATCAAGCCGGAGCATATTCCCCACATATTCGACACATTCTACCGTGCCGGCGAAACCGACCCGGGAACAGGCACAGGCGTGGGTCTATCGCTCGTGAAGATATGCGCCGAGGCTCTCGACGGCTCTGTGTCGGTAGATAGCGACGGCAGCAACGGAACCACCTTTACCGTGAAACTGCCTGTAAAAGAGCTTTTCGACAGCGAGGAGAAGGCATTGATTGCTGGCATTGCAGCCCATTCGTCGCCCGACAGCCAGTGCGATATTCTCATCATCGAAGACGATTCCGACATCTCGTACTTTATCGGCAGCGAGCTCAACAGCATGTACAACGTTACATACGCGTTCAACGGTGAGGACGGCTATGAAAAAGCTGTGCAGACTCTGCCCGACATCATTATCACCGATGTGAAGATGCCCGGAATGGACGGCTACACCCTCACCAAAAAAGTCAGGGAAAACGGCGTTACTTCGCACATTCCTGTTATTATGGTTACCGCCAAAACCAACATTGATGACAAAATACGTGGTATTGAGGCAGGTGCGGATGCTTATCTCTACAAACCCTTTAACTCTGAGGAACTTTTGTCGACCATTAAAACTATCTTGGACAACTACAGCCGTCTGCGTCAGAAATTTGCTATTTCTGCCGCACCTGATAATGCCCAAACACCAGATAATGAGCCAAAAGCCGTTGAAGTTACAGAGTCTGAGGAGAAAAGTTCAGCCGTTTCGGTCAAGAATCAGGAGTTTATCCTCAAGCTCAACGACAAAATTGTGGCAGCAATGCACAACGGCCGTCCCGACGTGGAGAGTCTGGCGTCAGACATGTGCATGAGCCGTTCGCAGCTAAACCGCAAGATAATAGCCGTTACAGGTATGAATCCCACCGCCTACATTATCCAAATGCGTATAGGCATTGCTAAAAAAATGCTCGACAGCGACTATTTTGCACCCATCGGCGACATCGCAGCCAAGTGCGGGTTCGACGACGTGTCGTATTTTTCAAGAGTTTTCAAGCAGATTTGCGGCATGACTCCCTCGCAATACCGCAAAAAAAATTAGTTTTTCCACCAAAAAAATTTGTTTTCCTTTTCCATTTCCCAAAAATGGATTAGGATTTTTTTATTATTGATATTCAAAGTGTTGCATTGCTTTTACAACACCAAAATCCTAATTTGTATTCCGAAAAATAGCGCAAATTACAACCAAAATCCTAATTTTTGATTTTATAATCCTAACGTTCCGCTGATTTTTGCTGTTACTTTGCAATCAGTAAAAGAAATCATTTTTATCGAGAGTTGTGATAACTCAGAATTTAAAATTTATTAGTTAGAAGGTTGGTTATATAGAAAACGACCGCCTTCATTAAAAGCCGGTCGTTTTTTTTACTTTTTTTTCAGTTATTAGATTTATTGTTTATTAACCTAATTTTTTCCCTTAGATTATTTATTACCTAAACAAAAAATCCTGCACCCTAAAAGGAACGCAGGTTTTTTTTTGTGTATTAAAAAGATTTTTCTTCTAATCCGAGGTCTTCAACATATTCGTAGTTGGCGGGCATTTCAATATCTTCGGAACATGTGGGGCAAAAGTTTTCGCCAATACGGGTAACAGAATCGGGTATTTTTTTGATTCTTAGAATATTGCAGCCGGTAAACGCGGAATTTTCAATCTCTTTGAGACCATTGTTGATAATTACCTCGTGGAGTTTTTCGCAGTTGACAAACGTAAATGCGGGGATAATTTCACATTCGTCGGGCAAAGTGCAAGTGGCAGCGGCGCAACCAGCCGGATATGCCAAAATGCTTTTTTTGTCGTTGGTATACAGTGCGTTATCCACAATAGTATAGGTTGAATTTTCGGGGTCTACTTTTATTTGCAATAATTTTGGGCAACCCGAAAATGCTCTTAACCCAATTTTTGAAACGCTTTTGGGAACAACGGCAGAATATAGATTCTGACACTCCCAAAATGCCATTTCGCCAATAGTTTCGGTGCCGTCGGGAATATCTATTGCACGCAACGAACCGCAGTAAGCAAAAGCGTAATCGCCTATTTTTTTGAGCGTTTCGGGTAGCGATAAGCCCGTGATTGCTCCGCAAGCGTAAAATGCACCGTCGCCAATCTCGATTAATTGTCGCGGAATATTGAGTCCCGAAATGCCGCGGCAGTTGGCAAACGCTGCCTTGCCTATTTTGGTAATAGAGGCAGGTAAGATGAGGTTTTTGATTCCCGCACAGTTGCGAAAACCGCTATCAGCCACGGCAGTTACCTTGTAGTTTTTGTCGCTGAAATTTACCGCCTCGGGGATAATCACATTGCCGAATAATTTTTGCGAAGCCGCAGCCACGCTTACGCCGTCCTTTATTACACGGTATTTGTACGAACCAGCGGTAAAGGTTTGGGCACTGGTGAATTGTATAACACCTATTATTATAGTAAATAATAAAGTAATCTTATTCATGGCTTTTCTTTTTTAACAAAAAACTAAGCGGAAGAAAGCGAAAGGTTATAACTTTTCGATTTCGTTGATGGGAAGTTGGGTGATTTTGGCAATTAAATTGATATCAAGACCTTCGGCTTTCATACGTTTGGCGGTAGAGAGTTTTTCGTTTTTTGCGCCTTCGGCTTTGCCTTCTTCCAAACCTTGAGCCATACCCATTTCCATACCTTCTATTCTACCTTCGATACGGCTTGAATCCATTACACTGCGATTGAAACGAAGAATTTCAATATATCGGTTGTAGGCTTTGCGGTCTTCTTCGTTGAGGTTATCAACGCGGAGGATTTCACGGGCTTCGGGTAATCCTTGAGCGGTGTAAGTGTCGGGAATTTCGCCAGTTTTTAAGAATGAAATCCATTCCTCAATTGAACTTGTTGCCAATTGATCAAAGTTGTTGACACGGAATAAAAAATACTCAGGAAATATCTGACTTACGGTTTCTACATGGAACGCTTTTTTCTGACCATCGGTAAGTTGGAGCACATCTGTCGCATCGCTCATATTCACAAAATTTACTGTGCCGTGGTATGCATAGCCTTTGCCTTGACCAAGTGTAAAGTAGACAATGTTGATTGAAAAAACTTTTTTGAGATTGCGGTATGGTTCGCCTTTGCTAAGGTAGTCGGCAATAACTTTTGATGTGCCGTATGCCATACGGTGAAAATAGTCGAGTTCGTGACTATTTTGAATTTCAAACAACATCAGTTCGCCTTGCTCATCTTCGGCAAGAAAGTCTACACGATTGAACTTTTGATCTTCAAAGTCTTGATTGCCTTCGCTTTCAAGTATTTTGGCAATCTTGATTTGTCGTTTGAATATTACACTAAGAAAACCTTCAAGCACCACGTGGTCGGCCTTGTTACGCAAGAGGCGTTTCATTGCCCAATCGAATCTGATGTAGTTTCCCATGGACTATTCTTTATTTGTATTGTTTCTGCAAATTTAGCGTTTTGGTTTCTATTCTCCAAATTTATTTTGGTATCTCTTTTAACACCGAATTAAACGAAGGAAACGAATATTTTTTATTTAACAAAGAAATTATAAATCAACAAGTTGAATTATAATTTGGCGAATGTAACGAATACGATTAATGTGTGGTTTCTGCCACTGAAACTATGTTTGACATAATGGCAATACCGAGGGACACCCGCTTTTTGAAGGGGTCTTTGTAATTTATACAATATGCTGTTTGTCAAGGTTTTATTGATATCCAATAAAAGGGTTGATAACATGGCAGATATTGGTATGTGGGTTG
>JAGCYI010000226.1 GCA_017960885.1 Bacteroidales bacterium | reverse complement strand
TTTTTAAAACTGATTTTGACAGTTTTGAGTTTGTTCAGAATTATTGTGAAATCAATGATGGAGTTAAAACAAAGGATCTTAATAAGAGTATTATGCGGTTGATTGACATTAAGAATCGTCAAATCGGTATTATTTCTTTAAGTAATGAATTGTCGATTGACGAGGTTACTGAAATTTTCATCCGCATTAATAGTCAAGGCACGAAACTTAACCAAGCCGATTTTGCAATGTCACGTATGGCGGCAAATGAACAATATGGTGGTAATACTTTGCGTAAGGCTGTTGAGTATTTTTCACATCTTGCTGTTGCGCCAGGTTGGTATTCTGAAATGATAAAAGACCAATCATTTATGGAGACACCTTTCGCGTCTCAGATGTCTTGGCTCAAAAACGACAATGATAGTATTTACGACCCTGATTTCAATGACATTTTACGCACATCGTTTATGTATAAATTCAACCGTGCAAAAATGAAGGACCTTGTGGCATTATTGGAAGGTAGAAATTTTGAAACTCGTGAAAACGAGGAGGTAATATCGGAAGAAACTTTCAATAATCTTTCAGAAGGTGTATTGGAGTATATGGGAAAAAATAATTTCCAAAATTTTGTTCTTGCAATTAAATCAGCCGGGTTCGTTCATCCAAAACTAATCAATTCTCAGATGACGTTGGATTTTGCCTATACGTTATTTCTTTTGCTTAACAAAGACCATAATATTCCGAAAACAGACATAAAACATTATGTTCAGAAATGGTATGTATTGTCTACGCTTACAAGTCGTTACATATCTTCTCCGGAAACGGCGATGGATTACGATATTAAGCGTATCAAGGAGAAAGGTTTTCTCAACTACCTCGCCGAAATAGAACCTGCCGAACTATCTGACAACTTTTGGAATACGCAGTTGCCGCAACGTCTTGAATCAGCCTCAGTTTCAAGTCCATTCCTAAATGTATTTTTTGCCGCACAGATATATTTTGGCGATAATGCGCTGTTTTCTAATGGCACTAAGATTGGGGATTTATTGTTGGTTTTGGGCGATGTGCATCATATTTTCCCTCGTAAATACCTTATTAAACAGGGTATTACAGAAAAAAACAAATACAATCAGATTGCAAATTTCACTTATTTGGATACTGTAATCAACAAAAATATTTCTGATGATGCGCCTAATGTTTATTTCCAAAAGGCGTTTGATTTATGTAAATCAAACAAATCTTTGTTTGGCGGTATTTCTGATGCTGAAAAATTGAGCGAAAACCTTGCTATCAATTGTATTCCTCCGGAAATTGTGAATATGCAAGCGGCTGATTATGAATATTTTTTGGTAAAACGTCGTAAACTTATGGCAGAAAAAATCAAAAAGTATTATTTTTCATTATAATCACAATTCTAATCCTCCATCACTATGCTATTCAAACTATTCCATAATGAATCAGAATGTCCCTTCGACTATGACACAGAAGAAAGTTTTGTCAAAGAGTATCTATGGCAAGCAGAACGATTTGTGAGTGAAGGTGACAAAACAAGGGATGAAGAAACATTGTCATTTTTTATCAAAAACGCACCGCAAGACATCGGGGCACACATTGATATTCTGTTGCGAGCCTATATTTTTAGTTGTTGCGATCATATCTCTTCATACTCTTCAAATAATAATGATATTAAAGGTATTATGTCAAGTGCTATAAATAAATACAAACAATTTATAGCCGTTTATGAAAAATGTTGATGCTTTCAAGATTATAAATGCCTTTATGGTCGATTCATCCCCTCCAACTCCTTTATCCACTTCATACAAATCAACAACGGAATTATTCCAAAAACGCCAAATGAACAATCTATAAAACGCCAATATAGTGGGATTTCTCTTATGGGGCCGCAGATAAGGGCAAGGGGCAATATTGAAATACACGCTATCATACCCCATTGCACAACCCATTTGTTGCGGATAGGATCGCGGAATGGTCCTATAAATAATACGGCTATTACCAAATGTGCAAACGCCAACCAATCAAAACCATACGCAATTTGTGGAGTTTTTTGATTGATTTCGGTGATGCTCTCATTTATGGTATGAACAAAGCCGAAAATTGCCGGAGAATCTTTTACCGTTGCCGAATCAATTTCTGCCACCGAACAAAGCATTTTTAATTCAGTTTCCACAGGAAATGCCGTTACTCCCGACACTATTAATGCCAACATAAAAAAGGCAATTATTATGCGGATTTTACGCAAGAGTTGTTTGCCGTTGTGTATCATCATAGATTTTAGATTTAACAGAGGCAAAGATAGATGATATTTTTAAGGAACAAAAAAGATTAGTTGTTTTTATCACATAAATAAACTATTATAAAAAAACTTTTTGTATCTTAGCGGCGGATTGAAACATCAAAATATTGGTTTATTATGAGCACTACTTCATTAGACAAATTGTTTGACTATCTTTTGGAAACGCTTTCTGTTGACGAACTAAAACGTCTCAGCGGTGGCATTCTATCTTATGTGAAACAACAAGAACAAGATCTTCCGCCTTACACGATAGATGAATTAAACGCAAGAATCGACCTTTCGGAGCGTCAAAGTGCGGCAGGTGAGGTACTCACAGAGGAAGAAGTGTTCGCTCAATTTGCTGATGATTTCAAAGATGGGTTGGAAGTTGGCGAAAGCAACAACATTGATTATGGTTTGGCAGTATGATTGTTCAGTGGACTAAACAGGCCAACAGCGTTTTATTGCAGACCGTTGGTTATATAGAGAAAGAATTTGGTAAAAAGACAAAACAAAAGTTTTTATCTAATATTCGTCGTTTGCTTACCCTTTTAAAAATTTCGCCCTATATGGGGCGGATAGAACCCCTTCTTCAAAATCGGCAGTCAACTTACCGTAGTATTATGGTAGGTAGAATAAACCGAATTATCTACCGAATTTTAGACAACACTATCGAAATAGCCGACCTTTGGGATATGCGACGCAAACCCGAAAACCTCGCCAACCGCATCTCTTAATCCCCCCACTTGTTAAAAAATTTTAAAAAATATCAATATTAATATTAAACCAATCTTAAAAACCAGCGTCTAAAAAGCGATAAATTAATTTTTATAACTATTAATTTTTTAATTATAAAACAAATATGAGAAACAATTTAAAGGTTTCAGCATTGATTGTAGCGCTTGCTT
>JAGCYI010000225.1 GCA_017960885.1 Bacteroidales bacterium | reverse complement strand
TGCCAAAATGTTTTGCGCCTGAGTATCGTCGATTTGCGCAATTAGTTGACCTTTGGTTACTTGCTGACCTTCATTTACAGCAACGGTTTTAACCACGCCCATATTTGTAAAACTTACCGACACGGCTTGGTTTTCTTCTACAATGCCGGTGTATAGGCGTTGCGATGCGTTTTGGGTAACTTCAACGGTTTCGGTGGTAACCCTTGTGGGCAATTTTTCGCGAACCTGCTCGTTTGAGCCGCAACCCATTATCGTCGCCGCCGACAATAGCAAATATATCCTTTTCATTTCAATTATATTATTACACTGCAAATATATGGTGTTTTTGCACATATATTATTTCCGATTTTTCGATAAAAATGTGCGATATGGGAGATTTTTATTACTTTTGCTGTGAAAAATTTTCCACCTATGCGTCAAGAAGAAGTTACTCTCCAAAGTCTCGCTGATAACGATTGTATTACAGTAAGTTATAGCGACAACGATATTGTTATTATCGACGATGTGCAACAGTTTGCCGAAATTGGCTCGGCACATATTTCGCTCAATGGTATTGCTGTGTGCACTTCGGGACGCGTTACGGCTGTGATGAATTCCAATAAGGTGGAATTGAATAAAAATCAAGTGGCGGTTGTTCCCAAAAATGCCATTATCACCGACCTGATGCTTAGTCCCGATTTTAAGTTGAAGGCTATGTTCTTTTCTGATAGAATGTTGCAGAGTTTTCTCCACGAAAAAATCAGCATTTGGAACGAGACTATGTACATTCACCGCAACAATATTTTAACTCTCGATGATGACGCCATACTCTTTTACGACCATTTTTATTCTATGCTAAAACTTGTAATGGAGTGCGGTCCCAATCATATTTATTATAGCAACGAAGTAATTCAATCGCTACTGCGTGCGGCAATGTTGGCATTATGTGGGGCAATGAAAGCCTCTATTAACAAGAATGTTAGCGACCCTTCGGTAAAAATGCGTTCTTCGCCGTCGGTATATTTTCAGCGGTTTCTCGACCTTCTTCATTCGGGCGATGTGCGCAACCGCAGTGTGCAATATTACGCTAAACAATTGTGCATTACGCCAAAATATCTCACCGTTATTTGCAAAAAACATTCTGGCAAAACCCCTCTCGAATGGATAACGGGTCAGGCGATAGAAAACATCCGCTACTATCTCCGCGACACCGACCTCAGTATTAAGCAAATCTGCGATGTATTAAATTTTGCAAGTCCTTCGTTTTTTGGCAAATATGTAAGGCAACATTTGGGCGTTACACCGGGGAATTTGAGGAGCGGGGAAGGTTCTACAAATCCTTAAACAAATCATCCATAGTTACTTCTGCCACAAATTAATAATCTGCGTACCAATGGCTCATATTTATTAAAACTCCTTGGTTTTAAATTTTACAATAATGGGATTGTCCTCCACCTGAAACTCCTCTAACAGTTTTTTGTCGCTTTCGCTTACAAAAGGCATTATTTCGGGAATGTACTCTTGGTAACTATAATCGTTGATTGATACCGCCCAATCGCTGCCGCAAGGTGTGGCTTGTAAATAAAAAGGAGGAAAACGATCTTCTTCTGACCCATTAAAGTTTAATACAAAATAATGTCCTGATTTTTTGTCTCTTACAACGTAATTGTTAACCTTGCCGATAATGGTAGAAATGTTAAGAGTCTGTGTTGTTCCATTGTCGCGGTATCTTCCTGGAATCAAGCCAGTAATTTCCGATGGTTTAACATTGTTCCCTAATTCCGAGTCGTTAAGACGGTTTTCAAACTTAAAAATATATCGTGGAACAAGTTGAGTGTTTTGCACATTGTAAACGGTGTCGGCACGTACATACCAAGGTGCTTCGTTAGATTGTCCAAAAAAACGCTCACTCGGCGAAACAATCAATAGAGATGTTTTGTACATTGCTTTCATTGCGCTGTATTTGATATTGAATGTGGTGTCGGTGATAAAAAACTTGTTTCCAAGACTATCGTTGACGTTGTAATCTGTACAATGGAAAGCAAACTCATCTCCAATTCGGCTCATTGCGTAATACTTAATAGGTACTTCGCGTTTTTCTACAAAATTGCCGTCTTTGTCAAAAATTGTCCAAGTTTGGGTGTTGTATACATAGAGCTTTTGTACTTTTTCGTCCCAATACCAATGACTCCAATGGTCAATTTCACCCGGTCCTGAGCCTTGACGGATGAACTTGATAAAGTTGCCGTCGATGTCAAATATTTTGATTGCCTCGGCAGCGTTGTTTACGTTGTCTAACATAAAAATTCTGTCGTTGGTAAACAGCATATCGTCAATGTGTTTGAACATAAAGTCGCCTTTGAGCGGAATAAGCGTTGCCGACTCTATAACTTGGTCGTTGGGCAAAGGCTCTTTGATGTTGGGATTGTCAATGTCGATAACTACAAGACCGTTAGTGGTTTGAGGTGCTTGGCTTTGGCACGAAAATAATGTGAAGCTTGCAGCCAAAGCGGCTGAAAAAAGTAGATTTCTATTCATATTCATAATGTTAATTGTTAATTTTGGTGGTAAAGGTAGAAAAGTTTTTTTTATTTCCTCTTTAGGAATAAAAAAAAGACGCGGCGAATAAATCACCGCGTCTCTATTATTAATAATGTGTATTACCTAATCTTACAATCCTTTGAAAAGAATCAGTTCCACATAAGCGAGTGCTATAGCGATAACGCCAACCACGATACCTACCAAAGCCATATCTTTCTGTTTGATAAAGCCTTTGGCATAAGCCAATGCGTTGGGAGGTGTGGAGATAGGCAATGCCATTGCAAACGATGCGCTGAGTGCCAATCCGATGAGCAATGTAGAGATACCGCCGTAGGGTTCGAGCTGCGGAAGAATGCTCTTGCCCACAGCCAAAAGGATGGGGATAAGCAGCGCTGCAGTAGCCGAGTTGCTCATAAATGTACTCATTACGCAGCAGAGAATTCCGCTACCGACAATGATGAGCATTGTGGGCCAGCTGCTAAACGGAATTGCCTGTACAAGGTGCTCGGCGAGACCTGTCTTTTCGAGACCAACACCGATTGCGAAACCGCCGGCAACGAGCCAGAGCACATCCCAATCGATTTTTTTGAGGTCGTCTTTTGTGAAGATGCCTGTTACGGCAAACACGGCCAACGGTATCAAAGCAACAACGTTAGAGCTGATACCTGTGAGTTTTTCGGTTACCCAAAGGAGAATGGTAACTATAAATGTGATAAGCACAATCCACGATTTGGTGTCCTTGAGGTGGAAACCGTCTTCGATATGTATTTCGATGGTTTTCTGAGTGAAGG
>JAGCYI010000030.1 GCA_017960885.1 Bacteroidales bacterium | reverse complement strand
GCCTCGCGTTCTGTTGTGGGGCGGAGGTAATTCTCTACCTTGATTTTGCGGTTCATATCGATAGATACATTTGAGCAAGCCGACGCCGCACATTTGTAATACACCATACTCATCATATTGCAGTAGAGTCCCACAGTTGTTTGTTTTCCTTGGGTAAACGCCTTAGCGAAATCCTTGTCGATGTGAATGATAGCGTATGCGTCTTGACGTTCTAATAGAGAATATGCCTCGGTCATATTAGTGCAGCATTGCACAACCTTTACATCGGGCGTGGCGTCTACCTTGCGCAAAAAATCGCGACTAAGCGACGATTTGCTGTCGTCAACTGCCACCACAGGCACATCGCGTTGCACTTCGGGAGTGTACACGTAAGCATAAATAATAGGGTAGGCGAGGGGCAGGATAACAACAAATAGGATAATGCCCACATCGTGAAAAACGGTTTGCAACTCGTCGTACCAAATTTTAATGATGTTCATTTTTGTGCGTTGATTAAAACAGTGCAAATATAATTAATATGCTCCAATATTGTAGCATTTTGGCTCTAAATTGTCAAACTTTGCCGTTGTTTGCTCCAAAATGCTATTCCCTCTAAAAATTATTACTTGTCAAAATTGAAGATTTTGACCTATTTGTAACCGAATTGTAGCCGTTTTTTTTGTTTATCTGTAGTGGTTTTGCTGTAATTTCGCAGCGTATTAAAACATAATGGAATGACTATAAGCATTGTTTTAAGGCTTCTTGGTGCGTTGGCACTGCTGATTTATGGTATGAAGACTATGAGCGACGCTCTCCAAAAAATGGCGGGCTCTGGTCTTAGGCATATTCTCGGTCGTATGACCTCAAACCGCTTTACAGGTATGCTCACAGGCACTTTTGTAACGTGCGCGGTTCAGTCGTCGTCGGCAACAACAGTTATGACAGTGTCGTTTGTTTCGGCGGGATTACTCACTCTGGCTCAGGCTATTTCGGTGATAATGGGCGCAAATATCGGCACTACGCTTACGGCGTGGATAATGTCGTTTGGATATAATGTAGACCTTACCAATGTGGTTTTTCCCTCGTTTCTTATAGGTATTGTGCTGATTTACAGACGAAAGCATAGAACTGCGGGCGATTTCTTGTTTGGACTTGCATTTATGTTTTGGTCGCTTGTGGTGCTCAACGGCGCTGGTAGGGATATGGATATGCAGCACAACACTTCGGTGGTGGGTTTCTTTGCTTCGTTTGATACAGGAAGTTACCTTACGATATTTGTTTTTTTGCTTGCCGGCACTATTATTACTTGCCTTGTGCAGTCGTCGGCGGCAGTAATGGCGATAACAATTTTGCTCTGTTCCACGGGCGTTCTTCCTATCTATATGGGCATAGCGTTGGTGATGGGCGAAAACATCGGCACCACAGCCACTGCCAATCTTGCGGCACTTGGGGCGGGCATTGAGGCTCGACGGGCGGCGTTGGCTCACCTATTGTTTAATGTTTTTGGTGTGATATGGGTTTTGGCGGTGTTTTATCCGTTTGTGGATATGGTTTGCTCGTTTGTGGGCTACAATCCGGCAGAGTCGGGTCAGGCAGAGCGTCTGCCTGTGGTGCTTGCAATGTTTCACACCTGCTTTAATGTGCTGAATACTGCGCTATTGATAGGCTTTGTGCCTGTTTTAGAGCGTATTGTGTGCCGCATTTTGCCCAATAAAAATGCGTCTAAGCCAGTTTCGTCGCTTAGGTTTATCAGCAGCGGACTTATGGCAACTCCCGAAATATCTGTTTTTCAGGCACAAAAAGAGGTTGTTCTTTATGCCGAACGTATGCAGAGGATGTTTGGAATGGTGTGCGTTTTGCTCGACGAAAAAGACGAGAAAGAGTTTGAATGGCAATATGCCCGCATTACCAAATACGAGAATATCGCTGATAATATGGAAGTTGAGATTACAGCCTACCTCAAAAAAGTGAGTATGGACCATCTTTCCGACGATACCAAAGATAAGATTCAGATAATGCTCAGTCAGACTGGCGAGTTAGAATCTATTGGCGACGCTTGCTACAAAACTGCCAAAGCAATTAACCGCCTACGCAATGGTCGCGAAGATTTTTCTGACAAGCAATACGAAGGTTTGCACGAGATGATGCGCCTTGTGAATGAGGCAGTTACACAAATGATGGTGGTGGTGGGCGGAAGACGCAACGACCTTACTATCGATCATTCGCAAGCCATTGAACGCGACATCAATACTCTCCGCGACCGCCTTAAAACTGATGCTATCAATGCAGTTAACGACCGCTTGTGCTCGTCGGCTTTGGGTTCTCTTTATAGCGACATTGTGTCTGATTGCGAAAAACTCGGCGACTATGTAATGAATGTGGTGGAGGTGCGCCTTGGTAAACGCCTGCTGAGTTACCGAGGTTTGTATGTTAATATAGATAAAAAGTCGGTTACAGTTGATGGCGTACCTGCCGGACTTACCCGCACAGAGTTCGACCTTTTGTGTCTTTTGCTTGTTAATAGAGGTAAGGTGCTTACACGCACGCAGTTGTTGAATAGTATTTGGTCGGATGTGGTGGTAACGGAGCGCACTGTCAACATCAACATCACCCGTCTACGCAAAAAACTCGGCGTTTATGCCCGCAATATCGAAAGCCGCCAAGGTATTGGGTATATGTTTAATGATGATTTGGAATAATGTTATAAAGAATTTTCGTTTATAGCGTTCCAAAAACATAAAATTTTTTAGTTCTTGGAACGTTATAAACGATTTTTTTGTTATATTTGCTCCGTAAATATTGTTAATTATGATTGTAGGACGTAAATATGAACAAGGTAGACTTATGGATGCTTATCGTTCAGAATATTCTGAATTAGTGGCAGTTACTGGTCGTAGACGTATAGGTAAGACTTTTCTTATACGCGAAACTTTTAATTATAAGTTTGCATTTCAACACTCGGGAGTGGCAAACCAAAATACAAAGGTACAATTGCATGAATTTCGGCAGTCGTTGCTTAGATGTGGTATGAAGAAATGTCGCGTGCCAGCGGATTGGTTTGATGCATTTCACCTTCTTTATGATTTTTTGGATTCGCTTCCTGATGGTAAAAAGGTGGTTTTTATTGACGAATTGCCGTGGATGGATGCACCAAGATCGCAGTTTGTATCTGCGTTGGAGATGTTTTGGAATGGTTGGGCATCGGCTCGTAAGGATATTCTTATGATTATTTGCGGTTCGGCTACGTCGTGGATAATTAACAATGTTTATCGTAATCATGGCGGACTTTACAACCGCGTTACGTATCGAATTAATCTTAAACCCTTTACACTTGCCGAATGTGAACTATATACCAAGAGCCGCAATCTTACAATGAGCCGTTATGAAATACTTGAATGTTATATGGTTTTGGGTGGGATTCCTTTTTATTGGTCGTTGTTGGAACGTGGACTGAGCGTTTCGCAAAACATTGATAGATTGTTTTTTAATGCCGACGGCAAACTACGAAATGAGTATAATGAACTTTATAACTCGCTGTTCAAGAATTCGTTACCTTATATTAATATAGTGTCTGTTTTGGGTACTAAAAAGATGGGTATGACCCGCGATGAACTAATCAAAGAATCAGGTATCGATAGTAGCGGTCAACTTACTCGTGTTTTAGAAGATTTAGAAAATTGTGGATTTATACGCAAGTATAGTTTTGAAGGTGTAAAGCGCTGTAAACATTTATTTCAATTGATTGACAATTACACCTTGTTTTATTATAAATTTGTGATGGATTCCGACAGTACCAATACAGGCTTTTGGACAGCAAATATCAATACTCCACTTAGAAACTCATGGGAAGGATTGGCTTTTGAACGTGTATGTTTTGAGCATATTGCGCAAATTAAGTATGCGCTTGGCATTTCGGGAGTTTCGTCGTATTTGTATTCTTGGGAACGTAAGGGAGATGAAACTGACCCTCGTGGAGCGCAAGTTGATATGGTTATCGACCGTGCCGACCGTGTGGCGAGTCTTTGCGAAATGAAGTTCTCTACCGGCAAATACGAAATTACCAAAGACGATGATGAAAGCCTCCGCCATAAAAGTGCAGCGTTTATGGCGGCCTCAAAACCTTATAAAGGTGCTCATCTTGTGTTAGTTACTCCTTTGGGTGTGGCAGAAGGCATGTATATGTTTTCGGTGCAAAATGTTGTTACCTTAGACGATTTGTTTAAGGATTTATAGAGAATTTCTGTTTATACCGTTCCAAAAACTTAAAAATTTTTAGTTCTTGGAACGCTATAACCAATTTTTACGGCTTATAATCCACATATTTAAAGGCGTGGGCTATGCGGGAGAGGACGGTGAGGGGCAGAAGGCAGATTACCAACAATGCCACTATCGAGGGCCAAGCATATACAAGTTTGAATCCGTTGAGGGCTTGGTTTACATAGAGCATATAATAATGCCGCAATGGTGAAATCCACGCAAGGTATTGAAACACAGGCTTCATTGCCGTGAGCGGAAATGTGAATCCGCTTACCGAAATTTGCAGCACTCCAAACAGCGAACAAGCACTCATTCCCATTCGCAATGTGAGGAAAATTCCAAAAAAGAATACCGCCAACGCCTGCGATGCAAATACGCACAAAAGTCCTGCGCAAATAATGCGTATCAGGCTGACATTGAGCGGAAAATCTAAAAATTTATAGAAATAAACATCTATCAAAATCATTATCAGGCAATAGAGAAGTGTCTGCGGCCAAAGTTTTCCGGCGAGGGCTATGGTCGACGATTCGCCTGCCATTTCAAAAAGTTCTTTTTGTGTACCCATTTTCCACTCGTAACCTATTGTGTATGCGGTAAATATCATTATGATGAGGAAGAAAAGTCCCGGCACAACTATATTATTAAGGTATACCGAATAGTTGAGGGTAGGATTGTTGAGCGGGTGAGTTTCGATGGTGATAGGTTGCAGAATGCCCATCATCAGGCTTGGCGACACGCCTTTGGCAGTGAGAGAGGCACGAGTAATGGCAAGTCCGGCGAGTTCTGATGTGGTTTGGAGGTCTTTCATAAGGAGGCTTCCTGCGGCGTAGTATGTGTCGGCGGTGTAAAACGAAATTTCGGGTCGGCGGCTTGCGAGGGCGCGGTCGGTGGTGTTGCGCGGAATATAGAAGAATGCGTAAATCTCGCCTTTCTGCATTGCCTTGCGTGCTTCGGAAAAACTGCCGTAATGAGCCACAATGTCGGTATTCTGCATTGCACCCAGAATACGCACAATGCTGCGTGTGGTGGAAGTGTTGTCTTCGTCTACCACTCCACAGGGCATTTTGGTGGGTATTCCGCTGCGCATTATTTGCGTAAAGTATATTAGGCAAAATAGCGGCGCAATTATTATAACAAACAGATACATAGGACGGTGCGAGAAAATCTCTATTTCTCGTAATCCTATCCGCCATATCCGCAAAAATACCTCTTTCATTATGAATTCTGAATTGTTAATTGTGAATTATGAATGATGCATTATGCATTATTTCAATATTGCCGACATACCAATGCAAAGACCTTCTACTTCGCTTTGGTTGAGGGGTTTGGCTTGAACTTCAAAAGTTTTGAGGTCGTATTTATCTAATGCTTTGGTGGCTTTCCAGGTGGCAAAGTTGCCCACGTTTTTCATACGCGAAATTTTAACGTCCACGGTTTTGTCGAGGGCGGGAATGTACACCTGTTTTTGGTCGTTGACCTTGATTCCTGGCAAGAAATCTTCGCGAACCGAGAACACAAACCAATAATCGTTGGTTTTAGAGATGCTCATAATGGGAGAACCTGTGCCCACAAGTTCGCCAAGTTCGGGATATATTTCGGTGATTTCGCCATCGGCAGTGGCAATGAGAACCATTTCGTCGATGTAAGAAGATACTTCCGACACAGCACCCTTGGCACGTTCTACCTGAGCGCGGGCTGCTGCCTTGTCTTCTTTTTGAGCACCGTTTACAGCCATATCGTACTGACTTTTGGCGGCTTTTTCGGTGGCGGACATTGCGTCGTAGTTGGCTTTTGCCTCGTCGCGTTTTTGCGCTGCGATTACCCCTTCTTTATAAAGATTTTCGGCCCGTTCGTAGGTTGATTTGGCAAGTTCGAGACCCGCTTTTGCCTTCTGCCACATCTCAAATGCGCCCTGAATCTGTTCTTGACGCGCACCGTTTTGAGCCTTGTTTTCGATGGCTTTGGCGGCAGAATAGGCGGCGTTGGCTTGCGAAAGTTTTGCCATAATGTCGGGTGCTTCGAGAATTGCGAGCGTGTCGCCCTTCTTTACTCGGTCGCCCTCTTCAAAACGGATTTCGGCAACGCGTCCAGGTACTTTTGACGATACGCGATAATCGGTGGCATCTACCTCGCCTTGAATAATCTCTTCGGGGTCGGTTTTGGTTAATCCGATAATAATCACTACTGCGATTACGGCTAAAATCACCGCAGCAAACAATAGATTTGCCGTTACTTTTCTGTTCATAGTATTATATCTTAATTACTAATTGTTAATTACTTATTGTGAATTATGAATTGTTAATTGCCAATTCTCAACTGTCCCGTAGCCTTGTTTAAGTACAACTGAGCAAGTTTGAGGTCTATTTTAGCCTGAACCATAGCGGATTGCGCTTGTAACCAAGCGGTTTCAGCAAGCAGAACGTTCGACACTGGTATAACGCCCTCTTTTAATCCCACATTGGCATAATGGAGGTTTTCTTGCGCCGATTGAAGACTCTTTTGCGCTGTGCTGAGGCGTTTGGCAGCCTCGATAACGTGTTGCGAAGATTGTTTTACTTGAAGTTCAATCTTTTCCTGAGTTTCTTCCAACTTGTACGATGCTTTTTCGGCTTCGAGTTTGGCGGCGCGGGTCTTGTAAATGCGTTCTCCGCCTGTTATGATGGGGATTTTTACGCCGATACCCACTGTCCACATACCCTTCATCTTGTTTTCAAAACCATTGAAACTGTTGGGATTAGTCCACGTGTAACCACCTGTGAGAGCCACATTTGGGAGAAATTCTGCACGGGCAACCTTTACCTTCTGTTCGTAAATCTTGGTGGCGAGTTCCAAAGAATTCAGTTCGGGACGGTCAACGTTTTTACCGTCAACATTCAGAGTGTCAATATTTTCCGCCTCCGAAATATCAGCCAACAAAAGAATATCACTTTGGTCGGCGTCTTCAAGTGTAAACTCAGTTTCAAAAGGCATTCCGCATATTTGGCAAAGCAACATTTTGCAAAGTGCAAGACCGTTATCTACTTGAATCAAAGTAACCTCAGCCTCGTTTAATTTAACTTTTACATTAAGTACATCGGCTTTGGTGGCAAAACCTTGATCCTCCATTCTTTCAACATTAGCCTCCAATGTGCGGAGCGATTGCGCGTAACTCTCTGCCAAACGTTTCTTGCTTTCGAGCGAAACTATCTGCCAATAGGCTTCGTCAACTTTTACTATAATTTCTTGATTAGCAAGTGTTTCTTTATTTTCTTCTACCTGCAAAAGATAATCGGTTATCTTGTTGTAAGCCACAATTTTACCGCCCATATATATAGGTTGGGTAAGCATTATCGACGCTAAGAATATATTGTGTGTGTTGAGGGTGAGGGCATCGGCAATTTCGCCACCCACGCCTGCGATGGGGGCAAGGCTCTGCTCTAATCTGCCCGGACTTTGGAGTGTCTGCATCAACTGCGGCACATAATTCTGCATTGCGCCTTGAAACATCTGAGCCACTTGCGGATTGGCTTGCAGATATTGCAAAAACTGAGGATTCTGCTGCAACTGTTGAATGTTTTGTTGCAATTGCTCGGCAAAATTGTTTTTCACCTCTTGAATTTGGCTTGTGAGGTTTGTGCCCATTCCGCGGAGTTTCTGTTCCTGCTCTTCGCTGATGAGGTGGATGTCTTTGCTGGTGTAGACGTATGCGCCCACGGCGTTGACCCTTGGAAGGTATTTAGAGAAAGCCGCCTTTTTGTTGTTTTCGGCAATTTCGCGGTCAATCTCGCTCATACGCAAGTCTTTGTTGTTGTTGATAGCCATAGCGCGGCAACTGTCTAAGGTCAGCACCCTCTGTGCATTTGCCGAAATGCTTATCAGCATTGCCGCCGCTATGATTGAAATTTTGTTCATTACCTTTACATTTTTTTGCAAAGGTACGGCAAAAAGCGTTACGCTGCAATCCAAAAATAAAGGGAAAATTGGAGTAAATAACGGGGAAATAAGGGTTATTTACCACAATTTTTAGGTATTATTGGTTAATTTTAAGGTAATATTACTCCTCGTTGTAAAACCAGTTGAGTTTTTTGATGGCGTTGTTTAGTTCCACAGCGTTTACTTTGAAAGTGTCGATAGGGTCGAGGTGCGAGTCGCTGATTTCCAACGATCCGCTTTTGCGTTTTTCGATAATGTTGTCGTCCTTTACCAGAAACGCGAAATTCTCTTTATTGCCCACTACGTGCCAGTCGCGGA
Organism: Bacteroidales bacterium; assembly: GCA_017960885.1. Lineage (GTDB taxonomy): Bacteria > Bacteroidota > Bacteroidia > Bacteroidales > UBA3824 > UBA3824. The sequence continues at coordinate 32,448 of JAGCYI010000030.1, read as the reverse complement.
AAGTAGAGTCGCTGATATTTAGTCCCATTGAGTAGTCTTCCTCAGGATTGGTTACCCCGAGTATGTCTTGTAAAATGGTGGTGGAGATGTCGTAATGCGTAGTGCGGTATGTGTACACACCTTTTTGATGGTCGGGAGTGTGGATAATCAGCGGAATATGAATCTGCGGATATGTGATATTGCCGCCGTGTCCCCAGTAGTTTTTATGGTTTTCGTTAAATTCCTGACCGTGGTCGCCTGTTATTATTATATAGGTGTCGTCCATAAGGTTCTTTTCTATCATTCGGTTGATAACCATACCAGCCAGCGAGTCTACTGCATTGAGGCAGTTTCGATAGAGATTCCAAAACGGGGTTGGGTCTAAGTCGTTGTTTAACTGCATATAATCGGCAAATTCCCACGAAGGTGTGAACTTTTTGGGTAGATCTTTTGGAAATTGAAAACTATGCGCCAGATCGTAAAACAGAAAAGCAAAAAACGGTTTCTGTGTGTCAACAGTGTCCAAAAACTCTTCGAAATCGTGAGTAAGACGGCAGTCGCGTTCGTAAACTGTTGAACCTTCGGTATTTGGTTTGATTGGCACCTTTCTGAAAATCAGTTTTTCAAAATTAGGTTCTGTAAGAGTGGCAGATGTAAAAGTTTGTATCTGGTAGCCGTTTTGTTGCAATTCATCTATCAGCACAGGAGTGGTGCCTGTCATTTCAAAATCAGCCCAATAATACGACGACACGCCAAAAAACATTCCAAAAATGCTTCCTCGGGTGGCGTTGCTGCAACTTAAATGATTAGTGTACAGTATGTTGTCTTGGGTAAAACGGTATATGGCGGGCATAGTTTCTTCGGTAAGTCCGCGATAGTTCCACGAATCAATGGCGAGAATCACCACATTAGTCTTTTTTTGAGGAGGTTGGGCGGTGATACTGTTTTTTGGATATTTAAAGTCGGTCTGATGGCCAAAATCGGCTTTCAGAAGGTCGTCTTGCGATATAATGCCCATGTTTTTCATCATTCGCGTGGCAGTGAGCGGATAGTAGTAGGGGATATGTGCGGCACTTTTGAGCACCGACTGTTTTTCTATCACAGCAGCCCACGCATGGCAAAAGTTTGAATATATCAGGGTGATAAAGAATATTATAAAAATGGGTACAAAGTATATTTTAGCCTTTCTACTGTAAAAAAACGTTGCTATTTTGTATAGAATAACGTTGGCTGCAATAAAGACGGCTATAATAAACGCCACTTTGATTTTGAGTGAGATGTCGAACTGAAAAATATCGTCGCTACCGTCGCCAAAATACATCTCAAGCACAATGCCGTTGATATGAAATCTGAAAAACGCGAACACGAAGCTGTTGATATAGATGATGATATTGAGAAAAGATGCCAAGGTTATGTGTGTAATGGAGGTGGCTGTCTTGTTTTTGGATACTGCCGCCACTATTATAGAAAGTATGAACGGAATGAGGGCAACAAGCATAGCGTGCGACAAGCAAGCCGTGGTATAGAATAGCCATCCAGTGGTATCCATGCTCGATGATATTGAACTTTTGGAGAGATAGAGAAAAAATTGCACTGCAATTATCAGTGCCGTAACAACATAATAAATAAATCCCTGTTTTGTTAATTTCGATAACATTGTTCTTATTGTTAATTAGGGTGCAAAACTACAAAATAAATCAAACAAGGCTTTTTTTTTCGTATATTTGCACATAATAATTAATGATTTTGTAATTATGGAATACGTTTATACAATTATGATGTCGGCAATGGGAGGTGGACTGCTACTATGGGCTGCGTTCGCCTTTATTTCAGGCGACACTTTGCTGCCAAGAAGCTACTCGGTAAACAAGGCCCGCGACAAGAAGAAATATGCCCGACAGTTTGCCAAACTAATAGCCCTCATAGCTATCGCCTTTTTTATCAGTGCGTTAGTAGGTCTTACCGAAATCTATTGGTTGGCTTTGGTGGTGTTTATCATAGGAATTATGGTGGCTATCAAGCTGGGAAAGGTAATTATGAAAGACGCAGCTGAATAAAATGCTCTAATGAAATACAGATAACATTGCTTTCTCGAATTTTTGTTGTAATTTTGTGCTATGAAATCTCTGTTCGCAGCCATATTGTTGCTTTTGATCTCTGCCGGAAATGAGGTAGACAGCATTCTTTCGCTTATTAGGCCCAATACTCCTAAGAGCGAGAAGGCTATGTATTACAGTATGATTGGCGAAATGTCCGACAATACCGACACTGTGATTAAATACGCCTCGCTGTCGTTGCACAATTGCAGTAAAAAGGATGTTGACCTTATTGCCGACAATTACAGCTACATAGCTTGGGCTTATTATCTCAAAAATAAGACCCGCGAGGCATTAACCTACAACAAGAAAGCGGCTGAGTATTACCTGAAATCCTCGCAGATTGAACAATGCGCCTTAAAATATGTAAGCATAGCCAAATGCTATCATCAGTTGCATTTGAGCGATAGCGCGTTTCACTATTTCACCAATGCTATTGATATTTTTGAAAGTCTTGGCGATACGCTCGACGTGTCGTATGTGTGCCAGTCGATAGGTAATATGTATTACGACATGGGTCTCAACAAATCGGCTCAGGAGTATTATACCAAGGCGTTGAATTTGGATTCTCTTTCGTGCAACTATGTGGGCGTGGCTGAGGATTATCAGGCTCTCGGGTTTGCTCAAGAAAACAATCCGAAACTTGAGATCTATTACCTCAAAAAGGCGGCGATGATTTTCGACACCATCACCACCGACTATTGCGACGATTCTAAGTTCGACACCTACCACTATCTCGCCTCTGCATATATCAAGATGGCAAAGAAGACAGGCTACAGGGCATACGCCGACACTGGTTGCAACTATTTGCAGCAGGTGGTTCAGCGTGAGCTCGACATGGGCGAACACAACAATTATGTGCGTTCGCAGCTGGTTTATATCGATTATCTTGAATACTGCCAATTGTACGATGAGGCGTTGAAGGTGCTCAACCAATGCCGTCAGTATCTGCACCACGACAGCGGCGACAAAGACCTTCTTGCCATGTTTTACGAATACGACTATCATGCCCGCGAGCATCTTGGCGACTATAAGGGCGCGTTGGAGGCGAACAACAAGATGCATCAGTTTAAAATGGCTCATGTTAGCGACAGTGCACTCAATGTGATTGCCGATTTTAAAACTTCGCAGGCTATGAAGGTAAGCGAGGCGGAAAAACGTGAGCTCAAAGCATCTAAAAGCCGGATGCGGATATTGATTTTTGCCCTTATTGGCGGACTCGTGCTCGGTTCGCTTTTGGTGTTTTACATTGTTAGAATGCTGAATATCAAACGGAAATCCAACCGCGAATTAGCCGAGAAAAACAGTCGTCTCGATCAGCAGAAATCAGAGATTCTTGCTCAGCGCGACGAGATTACCGCTCAGCGCGACCAGATAGAGGATATCAACCGAAAGGTGTTCAGCAGTATCAACTACGCCCAAAAAATTCAGAGCGCCGCAGTGTCGAAAAAGGCTGATGTGGATGCGCTTTTCCCCGAAAACTTTATCTATTACCGTCCTCGTGATATTGTGAGCGGTGATTTTTACCGTGCTACCCAGTGCGGCAAATATCATGTGATGATTACCGCCGACTGCACAGGTCACGGCATTCCGGGCGCTTTTCTCTCTATGCTCGGTCTTTCGGCTCTCAAAGAGTTTTGCGTAACGGAGCAGGACGCAGAAAACCCCGGCACTATTCTCGACCGCATGCGCGACTTTATCAAGACTACACTTATTTCATCGGATAACGAGCACAAGATGTCCGACGGCATGGATATGACCATCTGCTGCTACGATTTCAACGCTATGAAGATGTATTATGCCTGTGCCAACCACACCGCATACTTGATACGCAACGGCGAGGTAATCACGCTCAAAGGCGATAGAATGCCTGTTGGACGTTATCTCAAAGAAAAAGACCATTTCTCCACCTATACGCAGGATATAGAGAAGGGTGATGTGGTCTACACATTGTCCGACGGTATTCAAGACCAGCCGGGCGGTCCCGACAAAAATTCTCTGGGCAAGAAATTCCTTGCCAAAAACCTCTTGGCTTTCCTTTTGGACAACTACACCAAACCAATGTCGGAGCAGTGCCAACTGCTGGACAACTGCGTTACCGAATGGCGCAACGGTCGTCCGCAGGTTGACGATATGACGCTGATAGGGGTGAGGGTATAAAAATCTTACGCTATGCCTAACATTCTATCGCCCATAACCATAGCGGAACTTATCAAACAGCCGTTCACCTATGCCACTGCTTATGGCGACAAGCTCATCATCACCGACCGCCTTGGATATTTGGAGCTCTTTAAATATCCTTGCCGTATCGATGCTGTAAGCATTTTAATTTGCACCGGCGGACGTATGGAATGCAGCATCAATCTTACTAAATATACTGTTGAAAAAAATACCATAGTTATTTGCCGTAGTAGCGATATATTGCAGATTATCAGTAGCGAAAACCTCGAAGCATACGCCGGAGTGATTGCACCCGAATTGGTCAACGAACTAAAAATCAGTCTTTGGTCGCAGAGCATCTACTTTTCGCCCGAGTTTTTTATGAAGAAGATTTCTGACGACGATTTGACTTTGCTTCGTTATTATTATCCTTTGATCCGCGAGAATATCCGCAATCCGCGCAAAGAGACTCCGAATATTATCCAAAGTCTTATTCAGGCGTTTGTATACACCATAGTTTCCTTGATGGAGGGAGTAGGAGATAGGCGTGGATATAAGGCTTCGCGCAACGAGCAGATTTTCGAGCAGTTTATGACGCTCTTATCGCAATATCACAATAGCGAGCGCAGTGTTCAGTTTTATGCCGACAGGATGTGTCTCACGTCCAATTACCTTAGCGGCGAGGTAAAATTGTGCAGCGGACGCACCGCACTCGAATGGATCAATGATTATGTGATTCTCGAAGCCAAAACTCTGCTGATGTACACCGGACTGAGCGTTCAGGAAATATCGCTTCGTCTCAATTTCCCCACACAGAGTTCGTTTGGCAAATACTTTAAGAAACAGACCGGCGTAAGTCCCAAAGATTTTAGAAAGGCGCCGTGATTATTTCACAAATCCTGTAGGATTCTGCAAATTCTCGTAAGAGATGAGGTCGACCTTTGCGGAACCTACCATGAGACTCATCTGAGCGCGGATAGGAATTTTGTTGTCGTCGGCTGAGATCCATAGTTTGAGCGCGTCTTTGTCAGTGAATACGCCTGAAACCTCTACCACAGGCACAAACTTGTAGCATTTGATTTTGCCGAGCTTGCCAATTTTAATGGTTTCTGTATCAATGTATTTAACTTGCAGAGGCCATTCCTCGTTGCCAAACCAAGTGTTGACAGATACAACCTGTCCTTTGTAGAGCTTGCTCAAATCCATTGAACGGAGGTAGTATGCAGCCGAAACAATGTCGTAGCAGTTGGGTTTCACCTTGTGCTCGCCCGATTTGGTGCTGTTGATGGTGTTGTTCTCGTGGTCGAATGTAACTGTTATTTTGCGGTTGTATGAAGCTCCTTCGTGAACATCTTCTAACGATTTGTAAGGCAGATAGTTTTTGTTTGGATCCATCCACGACTGATAATCTTCGCTGATTTTGTAGATCTTGTCCACAAGACCAACAGTTTTGCCAAATGCCTTCACGTGCAATATCTGTTTGCCTTCGTAGTTAATGGAGCGGGTTTCAAGAGTCATTTTTGCGCCGGTAACAAAGGCGTAATAGATTTCGTATGTGAGTTTTTCCTTTGGTCCGAATGCGGCATTCTGTGCTGTGCTGAATAGTGCCGAAGTCATAATGAGAATGGTTAATAATGTAGTTTTCATCAGGTTAGTGTTTTAAAACGTTTTTATTTGAGATAACTGCAATAAAGTCTTTCAAGTAAAACGGCTCAAAATAAGCCACGTCTTCAAATTGGTTGTTGATAAACTGTCTGTAAGTCAGCTGAGCCATATAGTCGGCAGAGGGAGCAATTTCGGTGGCAAACACCGCTTTCGGGTTTTTGATTATGCCGCTTATCTTGGCTGCCGCATTGCCTGTAAATACAACGTATTTGTCCTTAAAATATTCTGCGTAGCTTTCGGGGGTGATAATCTCGGCTTGACACGGGCGTAAACAGTTGTTGTTCAGGTCAAAAACCTCGGAATATACCTCGTTTCGTCCGGCGTCTAATGTGGCGCAGACCACTGTCTCGGGGCTCTTGATAATATCCTTATTATTAACAACTTTTAACGCCATAGCTTGCAAAGTGTCAACTGCAATTAACTTTATGCCCGATTGGTAAGCCATTCCTTTGGCGGTGGATGTGCCTATGCGGAGTCCTGTGTACGAGCCGGGGCCTTTGCTTATGGCTACTCCCGACAAGTCGCTCACTTTTAAGTTGTTCTCTGATAAAATGTCCTCTATGTAGCGCGAAACTGCCGAAGCGTGGTTGCGTTCGTGGTTTTCTTTTAGCGCAATGGTTTCGGCATTGCGGCTGAGCGATACCGAACAGATGTCGGTAGAGGTTTCTATATTGATGAAATAGTTTAGATTCATTATCGTAACGTACTGTTAATGTTATTCTTCTTCATCGTAGTAAAATTGGTAGAACTTCATTCCCGTCTCGGGGTCAACGCCTCGGCGGATGCGGCTTTCGTCGCCGTGAATATAGATGTGGAAGTTCTTATCAAGTTTTAATACGCTCTTCATCTTGGTCTGCTGCTTTTTGGCGGCGTTTTCCGACACACCGAAATTATCTTCAAACTCTACGTTCTTCTCTTCGGCGTATTGTTGTTTGTATTCGTTAAATGCCTCAATTACTTCGGGTTGCGAGAGCACGTTCTCCTCAAAGTCCTGCTTGTCGAATTTCTCGTTTTCCTTGAAATATTTTTTCGACTTGTTGAGCATAGCAATCTGTTCGGGTTTTTCCACCTCGTGCTCCTCGTTGTAAACCTCCTCCACAAAGTCTTTGCAGAGTTCCATATATTTCTGAGTCTGATAGAAATCGTCTTTGCGCTGCTCAATGCCGAGAAAGTCGGTGCGCCAGTATTGCGCCTCGCTCTGCTTGTTCACATTGTCGATGATGTTGATTTTGTAGCCAAAATCTTGTTCTGTGTTGTATATAAGGCAGGCTTTGTCGATTTTGTTGAGGTTGATGCCTTCTTCTATCTTTATGTCAAACTTGTTTCCGCTGATGTCGATACGCAAGAAATCCTGCTTGGTTTCCGATTTGAAAATACCCACTGCGTCAACAAGTTCGTCGTCGACCACAAGGTCGGAGAATGTGGCAATGTAGAGGTCGCCGGCTTTGATTTTTGGATGAGTTCCCGCGTCGTAGAGTTTGGCTGCTATCGCCTTGCTCTCAGGTAGGAAATACTCCTCGCTGCTGAATATGTTGTTGATGGCGGTGTACACCTCGTTATCTTCGGGCTGACCCTTGGGTGTGAAATTGTAGAAAGCCTCGTTGCTGAAATGTCCAAGAAAGAAGCCTTTGAGCATCTCCATAATCGAGTCGTTCAACATCAATTCTGTGTCGGAAAGAACCAACTGTTCTTCACGGGCTTTGTTGCCTGTTTTGTGAAGTATAACTTTATTTAATTTTGCGTTGCTGAAATCGAGCATTTTTGTTCTAATTTTTGTTGTTACAAAGATACAGATTTTTTTTAATTAGTATCGTATCTTCTCAAAATTCTCGCCGAAAACCCCCGCCACCTTTGCCACAGAGATAAATGCGTGGGTGTCGGTCTGATCTATGATGCGCATTATTTTTGAGTAGTCGGTTTTGCGGGCAATGACGATAATCACCTCTATAGGTTGGTTTGAGTAGAATCCGTGACCGTCGATAAGCGTTACGCCGCGACCCACCTCGCTCGATATCCTCGACGCTATCTGTCGGCTGTAGCGGCTGAACACTGTGAACTGGTACGACTGCCTGCGTCCGTCTAACAGCAGGTCAAGCACATACGAGAACACAAACATCACCACGTAGCCGTACACTATCTTTTCAACCGATTGAAACAGCAGGTACGACGAGGCAATGACAATAAGGTCGTGATAGAGAATCACTTTGCCCGGAGGAACGTTTTTGCGCTTGGTAATCATCAGGGCGAGAATGTCTACTCCGCCCGTGTTGCCGCCGTTTACGAAGGTTATCGACGTGGCAAATGCCGAAAGTCCCGCCGCTATGAGCGAACACATAAAGGCATCGTCTACGAGGGGTTTCTCAAACCATCCGTCCATCAGCATAAAGAACGCCGCTATGCCCACGAATCCGAACACCGAGTTGAGGGCAAATTTCAGGTCGATAATCTTGCTTGCCGCCAGCACCAGCACCGTATTTATAATAATAATTGAGATGCCGGTGGGAAATCCGCTTGCATAATATATCAGCGCGGCAATACCCGACACGCCTCCGCCCGTAATCTGCGAAGGTATCAAAAAAGCCGACCAAGCGAAGGCGTAGAGAAAAAGTCCGAATGTGATAAACACGTAATTCTTAGCGTGTTGCTTAATCAATTGTCCTATATTCATATCATAAAAAATATTTACCTAAATTAGGGAGTTTTATTGACATCGTAAAACTTTTTGCAAATAATTATTTCAATATAAATATTTGATACTTATTGTATTATAAATAATTCACATTTTCTTTCAAAAAAAATATGGTAAAAATTGACGCTGTAACAAATATTTTTATTATTTTTATGCCTGAATTTTTAAACAGATTCTTCTAATATGGACAGAATACAGATAGCCCCAACAGACAAGTCGCCTCAGGTAGATTTCAACCCTGAGGAGGGCACACTTATGCTCAAAGGTCGTTCGCTTGTAGAGGATTCCGAAAGTTTCTACCTACCCCTTGTAGAATGGATTATGAAGTATATTGATGATCCAAAAGAGGGGACTGTGATTGACTTTAAATTCGAATATTTTAACACAAGTTGCTCAAAGTGGCTTATCACTATTACTAAAGAGTTAAAGAAGCTCTACGAAAAAGATCCATCAACGCAGATCAATTGGTATTACGAAGACGATGACGTGCTCGAATACGGCGAAGTTATTTGCGACCTCGTGGATATTCCTATCAATATGATTGATATGATGGTTGAAGAGGAGGATGTATAAGGTACATTTCGTTCACATAAAGCATTGTATACGGAGCCGTGGCGGTTTGCCTGGTTCCGTTTTTTTTAACTACACATTTATATATCATGTCGGCAAACTATCTCAACGATTTTATACAACGCCTTAAAAACAAGGGCGAACTGAAAACTATATCCCACTTTGTAGACCCTGTGTTGCAGATTTCGGAGTTCACCGACCGCGAATGTAAGCAGCCCGGAGGCGGCAAGGCTTTGCTTTTTACCAATACCGGCACCGATTTTCCTGTAATTACCAATATGTACGGCAGTGTAAGTCGTATTTGTGAAGCTCTCCACTGCAAAAATCTTAGCGACAAGGAGAATGAGATCCGCCAATTTTTTGAGATTATCACCTCTCCTAAGGATACTCTTGCAAAAAAGCTTTCTACTTTGCCAAAACTGAAAACTATCGCAGGATTTTTCCCAAAGGTGGTTTCTGGTCGTGGTGAATGTCAGCAGGTGGTGATGAAACAACCCGACCTCGCTAAAATTCCTGTGCTTAAAACATGGTCATGCGACGGCGGACGATTTATCACCCTGCCGATGGTAAACACCAAAGACCCGCTCACAGGTGTGCGCAATCTTGGCATGTACCGAATTCAGATTCTCACCAACGACACCACCGCTATGCATTGGCACCGTCACAAGACTGGTGCGCGTCATTATCAGCAATATAAGTCGCTTGGTAAGCGTATGCCAGTGGCAATAGCCATAGGCGGCGACCCTGTGTACGCATATTCTGCCACCGCGCCTCTGCCCGACGGTGTCGATGAGTATCTGCTCGCCGGTTTCTTGCGCCACAAGCGTGTAAACCTTGTAAAGTGCGTTACACAGCCCGAGATAGAGGTGCCTGCCGATGTGGATTTTGTGATTGAGGGTTATATCGACCCGGCGGAGGAACTCGTGTGGGAAGGTCCTTTCGGCGATCATACTGGTTTCTACTCGCTTGCCGATTATTATCCCAAGGTGCACGTTACGGCAATAACTCACCGCAAAGACGCAGTTTATCCTGCCACAATCGTGGGCATTCCCCCTATGGAAGATGCCTACATAGCCGTTGCCACCGAGCAGATTTTTAAGTTTCCTATCAAGGCGGCGTTTGTGCCCGAGCTGGAGGATATGCACATGCCCGACTGCGGCGTTCAGCACAATATTGTGATAGCCAAAATCAATTCGCAATATCCTGGCAATGCCGTAAAGGTAAAAAACGCGCTCTGGGGTGCGGGACAGATGATGTTCAACAAGATTCTTATAGTTACCGACACCGAATTGCCTATACGCGATTATGGTAAGCTGTTCAAAGAGTTGTCAGCTAATTTTGAACCTAAGCGCGATGTGTATATCGATAGGGGAGGAGTGTCTGATGTGTTGGATCATGCTTCGCGACAGTTTGCATGTGGAGGCAAAATTATGTTCGACGTTACAGCCAAAGAGCACACTGCTGCACTGCCTATGCCGGCAATTGATGTCGATGGCATAAAGAGCAAGTTCAACTCTATTGACCATATCGACATCTCGCTTCTGGCTTACGGTATTTCTGCCGTTATTATATATATAAGGTGTAAGGAGAAAGGGACTATTAAAACAATCGCAAATAACATAGGAGCAACGAGCGGATTAAAAACCGTGCTTTTTGTCGATAGCGATTTGCCAGTCGATGATCTCAGTGCCGCCTTATGGTACTCTGCCGGAAATATCGACCCTGCTACAGACTGCTTTGTAATAGATAATGCCACAGGAGGATGCTTGTGCGCAGATGCTACGGCAAAAACTATTGAAGCAGATGGATTTACACGCCAATGGCCCTCCGCCGTGGTTATGGATGCCCAAACCGTAGCGGAGGTAGACGGTATGCAGAAAGAGGTATTTGGCGAAATAATTCCCTCGCCATCGCAGAGGTTTAAAACGCTATGTGGTGATGAGGCGGTGAAATATTGGAACGCGGACGGCTCGTCCGCAAATTAGGCAGGCGGTTCGCCTGCACCCCATTACTCAACAAATTTATAACCAACGCCTTTGACGGTACGGATATAGTCTTCGCCGATTTTTTCGCGGAGTTTGCGGATATGCACGTCGATAGTGCGGTCGCCTACCACGATGGTATCGCCCCAAATAGTGTTGTAAATTTCGTCGCGGGTGAAAACCTTTTCGGGCTTTGAAATGAGCAGCAAAAGGAGCGAGAATTCCTTACGAGGCAAAGAGAGCTCTTCTCCGTTGTGAGTAACGGTGTATTTCTCCTTGTCGATGATAAGGTCGCCGAGGGTGATAGTTGATGATTCAGAATCAGAAGCTTCACCGTCTTCGCTAAATCCAAAGCGTTTGAGCAGGGCAGTTACGCGGCTGATAAGCACTTTTGGCTTGATAGGTTTTGATATGTAGTCATCGGCACCCGCCTCGAATCCTGCAATTTGCGAGTAATCTTCGCTACGGGCGGTAAGAAACGCGATAACCGACTTTTTGAGCGCGGGAATTTTACGCATTTCTTCGCAAGTCTCAATGCCGTCCATCTCGGGCATCATCACGTCTAAGATTATCAAATGGGGGATAATCTCTTTTGCCAGTTTGATGGCGTCTTTGCCGTTGCTTGCTGTTGATACTTTGAATCCTGCTTTGGTGAGGTTGTACGACAGGAATTCAAGTATGTCCTCTTCGTCGTCTACCAAAAGGATTTTGTAGTTGTTAGTTTTTGACATATTATTCTGCTTTTTTTAGTGTGAACGAGAATGTTGTGCCTTCGTTTATTTTGCTTTTTACGGTAATCAGTTCTTCGTGGGCTTCAATAATGTGCTTAACAATAGAGAGTCCGAGGCCTGTGCCGCCTGTTTGCGAACTCCGGCTCTTGTCTACTCGGTAAAATCGCTCAAACACTCTGTGCAACTGCGATTCTTCAATTCCTATTCCATTGTCTTGCACTTCGATAAGCCATTTTTTGCCTATGTCGAATATGCCCAAAGTGGTTTTGCCGTTTTCCTTGCCGTAGTTGATTGAGTTTACAACGAGGTTCGACAGCACTTCGTAGATTTTTTCTTTGTCGCCTTTGCAGATGGCTGCTCCGGCGGGGGCGCTTGCTAACTCGAGGGTGATATTGCGTGTTTTGGCTTTTATTTCGTAAAACTCTATCACATCTTCGATACTTTTCTTTATATCGAAATTTTCGATAATAAGTTTCAAAGCACCTGACTCAAATTTTGATATTGTGCTGAGGTCTTCTACTATTTTTATTAACCGCGACACGTTTTTCTCGGCTCGGTCGAGGTATTTCATGTTTATATTCGGGTCTTCTAATCCGCTGTCGATTAGTGTGTTAATATAACCTTGGATATTAAACAGCGGTGTCTTCAACTCGTGCGACACATTGCCGAGAAATTCTTTGCGGTATTTTTCGTTTGCTTTGAGGAGGGCAATTTCGCGTGTGCGGTCTTTTGCCCATTTCGCCACGTCTTCGTTTACTTCGGTGATTATCGTGTCGAGGTTCATGTCGGTTTTTTCTTTCTCGTGCTCTTTCTCGTGTTCCTTTTCTGATGCTATGGCTACGGGACCTGTGGCATAAACCCGGGCTATATTTTTCATAAAGGTTTTTTGAAATACAACGCAAAGCACTCCGGCTTGTACCAACAACAGCAGCACAAGGGCTACTGCTCCTGTGGTGGTGATGCCGCTGTTAAACATTAAAACCAAGGCTTCAAGCGCAGTAAAAAGTGCTGAAACTATTATAGAAACTACTATGTACCTCTTTTTGTCCATTTTTACTTTCTTTTGAAAGGCAAATTTAATAATTAAATAATAAAACAGGCAACATTTGGCTTAAAATTCTTTTTTCACCTCCATTCCTAAAATGCGGCAGCCTGTGGATGTGATTACAATGTCGTCTTCTATGCGTATTCCACCAAAATCGCTGTATTTTAATGCTTTGTCGTAATTGATAAAGCTGGTGAAACGCTTTTCGGCTTTCCATTTTTCCATTAAATATGGTATAAAATAAATTCCTGGTTCGTCGGTCAGGGTCATGTTTTCTTTTAATTCAAGGGCGTAACGAAGATTGCATAGCCCAAACTGATGGCTGCGTTTTACGGTTTCGGAATATCCGAAATTGTCTTCGCCGAGGTTTTCCATGTCGTGAACGTCGAGTCCGATGAGGTGACCTATGCCGTGAGGAAAGAACATCGCGTATGCGCCCTCGTGGATGATGTCATCGGTGCAACCTGTCATAATTCCTATCGCTTTTAACCCTTCGGTTATGATTCTGGCTGCGGTGAGGTGTACGTTGAGCCAAGTTTCTCCAGGTTTTGCGACTTCTAAAACGGCTTTTTGGGCTGCTAACACTATATTGTAGACCTCTTTTTGCTCTGGAGAGAATTTTCCGCCTACAGGCACTGAGCGGGTCATGTCTCCGGCGTAATGACTGCTGGATTCTGCTCCTATGTCTGCCAGAAGAATTCTTCCTTTTTGTAACCGCTCTTTCGACGCAAAAGGCTGATGAAAGATTTCGCCGTGCGTGGTGACTATAGGGGGGAAGGAGTAGAAAAATCCCTCTTTGAGAAAAATTCTGAAGAGCGCGGCACGGATAGAGTTTTCAGATTCGTGGCAGGCAGGATCTGTGGCGGTATCTATTACAAACTGTTCCATTATGGCTGTGGTGCGTGCGGCGCGTTCTATTTCGGCAATCTCCTGTGGTTCTTTGATTTTGCGCATTTCGGCTATGGCGTGTATCAAATCTGAAGATTGGATGCTTTTGAGTTTTTCTACTGGTTGGTTCAGCAAGTTTCCGAGCGTTATGGTTACTTGGGCTTGGTAGGGAGCTATAAAGTGTATTTTGCGTCCGCTATTGCAGGCTTCGGATATTATTGTTTGCAACTTGTTGTGGTTGATTGCTTTGCCTATGCCCGACATCTCTGCAAATTGGGCAAGGGTTGGTGTAGCGCCTGTCCAGATAATGTCGTCGGGACATGGTTCTTCGCCGCAGAGGTATTCTTCGCCATTGTCGGTGTCGAGAAGCGCTATTAATCCTGGCTCGTCGATACCTATATAATATAAAAAGGTGCTGTCTTGTCGAAACGGGAATGTGTTTGATGCATAATTAAAAGGTGTGGAACAATTGCCGGGTAAGATAATGAGCCCGTGCTGGATTTTTTCTGTTAATCTTTTTCGCCGAATGGCGTATGTTTCCTTGTTAAACATAGTATTCGCAATGTTAAATTTTCGGAAAAATATACAATTTTCTACTTTTTTACAAAAAAAATCGCGAAAAAATAATTTTTGGGCAAGAGTTTTGCAAAAGATTAGTTGTAAACATTTAAAACTCTAAATATCATGCCGTACAGAAGATTACCAAATACCGACGCAGCCCGAGTAAGAGCCTTGAAAAGAGCTCTTGAACTCGGTAAAAAATATTCGCCCGAAATGCTTGCTTTCAAACAGTCAACATTGAACAAGATTCTGGCGTTCCTCCCGATTTTTGAGCAGGCTATATTGATGCAGAAAGAATCGCACACCCGTCAGGTGACCAAGAGCAACGAATACGCAAGCGCTCTCAAAAAGGCGCGGTTGTACATATCGCATTTTATTCAGGTTTTCAACTTTGCAATTGTCCGTGGAGAGATAAAACCAGAGGCGCGTAAGTTCTTTGGAATCAATCCTAAGGATGCCCGTGTTCCCGACCTTGCCACTGAGGCTGAGGTGATTGAGTGGGGAAACCGTATTATCAAAGGCGAAAACGACCGAATTGTTAAGCGTGGCACTCCCGTCCTCAATCCTAAGATTGCCGTTGTAAAGGTTTACTTCGACGAGTTTGTTGAGAAACTCAATTTTCAAAAGATGCTTCAAAGCATAAGCGTTCGCGCCAATGCCAAAGTTTCGGAGATGCGTCCCGAGTGCGACGCTCTCATTACCCAGCTTTGGAACGAGATTGAGAATTATTACAGCGACGAAACCCCCGCACGCAAGCGCGAACAGGCTTCTTACTACGGAGTTTCGTATGTGTTCCGTCCCCGCGAGCGTGCTGCGGAAAAATTATCAGCCGCTTCGTAATGATTTACGTTAACAGGCGTTCTTCGGTATTGTGCTGCCTTTTGGGCACTATGGTCACTTTGGCAGGTTTTATTGGTTTGATTTGTTACGGTTTTTCTCGTTCTAATCAGCGACTCGACGGTGTGCTACTGTCTTCGGTAGAAACCTTGCCAAAGACGCTCGAACGTCATGGTCAGGCGTGTGTGCTTGCTGATATCTATTCCGACGACGAACTTTTTATGCCCGACGACCACGACCGTGTGGTTAAGGGTAGTGTTACGCTTATTATCCGTTGGTCCGACGGCAGTGAAAACTTGCTGTTAGACTGGCACGGCAGCGCAAAGTTTTTGCGTGCGGTATCCGATGGCGATTCTGTGGCTGCTGCTATTCCCGCCGAATGTATTGAATGTGATTCTGAAACTTTTGAAAATCCTGAATCGGTGCGTCTTGTTACCGAGGGCAACCGTGTGTCGGCTACTTATTGCGGCAAGAGTTACTCTCTCGGCGGCCGTGCCGTAAAGGGTTCGCCCACTGTGCTTCTACGCCGCGAATATATGCGCTACGGTAGCCGTGTGGCTCTTGTTTATGATAAAGTGAAGACCAGCTACTACGCAGGCAATAATTACAAGGTTTCGCGCATAACTTCTTATCAGATGGCAAAACAACGCCACGCTACCATCACCGGCGGAACTATAATGTTCATACTGCTGATAATGATTGGCGTGGCGCTGTTTTTTGTACCAGAAAAGAAGTATAAGGGTTAGATGGTTATTCCCTTTATCGCCTTATCAATCCTTATGAGTGATTCTTCTTTGCCTAACTGAGCCAGGATGTCGAAGATGTGCGGACCTTTGCATTCGCCTGCGAGGGCAAGACGCATGGGGTTGAGCACTTTGCCAAACGAGAGCTGGTTGGCGTTGATCCATTCTGTAACGATGTTTTCGATATTCTTCGACGAGAAATCCTCGATGCCTTTCAATACTTCTGTGGCTTTGGTAAGGATTTCGGGAGTTTCTGCCTTCCAGAATTTCTTTACGTTTGCCTCGTTGTATTGCTGCGGCTCTTTGAAGAAGTATTCCGATTCGTGCCAGAGGTCGTGAGTATATTTTGCGCGGTCTTTTACAAGTTCGCAAATCTGCTCTGCACGGTCTTGGGGAACGTCGATACCCTCTGCCTTGGCGTCTTCGATGAGGTAGGGCGCAAGTTTTGATGCGGGCGACTGCTCGATGTACTGCTTGTTGAACCACTTGTTCTTCTCGGGGTCGAACTTAGAGCCGGCTTTGTTAACGTGCTCTAATGTAAACAGCTGGCAGAGTTCCTCTTTGGTAAAAATCTCCTGGTCGGTGTTGCCGGGGTTCCATCCCAAAAGAGCCATCATATTGATAAACGCCTCGGGCAAGAAACCGTACTCTTTGTAACCCTTTGAAAATTCGCCAGTCTTGGGGTCGGTCCAGTTCATCGGGAACACGGGGAAGCCAAGACGGTCGCCGTCGCGCTTGCTGAGTTTGCCTTTGCCGTCGGGTTTGAGGATGAGGGGCAGGTGGGCGAACTGCGGCATTGTATCCTGCCATCCGAAAGCACGGTAGAGCAGGAAGTGGAGCGGAAGGCTCGGTAGCCACTCTTCGCCGCGTATCACGTGCGAAATCTTCATCAGATGGTCGTCAACGATGTTGGCAAGGTGGTATGTGGGCATTCCGTCAGATTTGAACAGAACTTTGTCGTCTAATATAGAAGTGTCGGCGTTGATTTCGCCACGGATAATGTCTTTTAAAACGAGTTTTTCGTTTTCGGGCATTTTGAAACGGATAACATACTGTGCGCCACTATCCAACAATGATTTTACCTCGTCGGCATTCATTGTAAGACTGTTTTTCATGGTCAATCGAGTGGCAGGACCATAACTTTGCACGGGAGCTTTTTCTGCTTCGAGTTTTTTGCGCATAGCCTCGAGTTCCTCAGGAGTGTCGAAAGCGTAGTATGCATTGCCGCTATCTACCAATTGCATAGCGTATTGGCGGTAGAGGTGTTTGCGGTCGCTCTGACGGTAAGGGCCATATTCGCCGCCCTTGATGTCGCTTTCGTCTACGTCGAGACCAATCCATTCGAGCGACTTAACTATATATTCTTCAGCACCTGGCACAAAACGAGTCTGGTCGGTGTCTTCGATACGGAGAATAAACTTACCATTGTGTTTGCGGGCAAACAAATAATTAAACAATGCGGTGCGAACGCCGCCAAGATGCAGTCCTCCAGTGGGACTTGGCGCAAATCTAACTCTAACTTCTTGGTTTTCCATTATTTTTTCTTGAGATATTTTGTTACAAGGTAATCGTCCTTCATAAGCTGTCTTACGCGTTCGAGCTCTTCGGGAGTGTTAACAGAGTAAGTTACCTCGTCGGTCATGCTCATACGTATAAGGTAGCCGTTTTCGAGCACGCGTAGAAGGTCGATACATTCTGTGATTTCAAGTGGCGAGGGAGCTGCCGAGTTGAATTCCTCGATAAAGTCTCTACGGAACACGTCGATTCCCAGCAGCTTGAGTCTAGGACAAGCGTTAGTTCCTCTCACAGCCGACGGAATAGGTTCGCGCGAGAAGTAGAGCGCGTTGTTGTTGGCGTCTACTACCACTTTTATTTCGTTCGGGTCGCGGAAAATTTCGTCGGTGGTGATTTCAGCCATAAGCGAAGCGGCTTGAAGTTCGGGCTCAATGATCATAGGGCTGATAGCGCATCCCACATGGTTTGATGTAACCATAGGTTCGTCGCATTGGATAAGCACCACGATGTCGTACCTGATTTTTTCAATCTCTTCGATGGCTTTAACAGCCTCAACCACGCGGTCGATAGCTCCAATGTGGCTCTCTTTGGTTTTGATGCAGTTGCCGCCAATTGATTGAATGTAGTCGATGATTTCTTGGTCGTCGGTAGCCACGTATACGTCAGCGAAGTCTTCGCAGCGCATCATTCTGTTGTAAACGTGTCCAATCATTGGCATTCCGTTGATGTCGGCCATAGGCTTTCCAGGGAATTTCTTGGAACCCATACGAGCGGGTATGATGCCTATTATATTAAATTCTTCGGTTTTCATTTGGTATAATTCTTTTAATAATTTTGCTCAAAAGTAGTTTTTTTTGTTGAAATCACCAAAGCGAATTGTTTTTTTTGGTTCTTGGGCAAAAAAAAAGTCTGTTTCTCAACAGACTGATAACATAATATATGAAACTTGAGGTCGATAGCGGAGTCGAACCGCTCTAGACGGTTTTGCAGACCGTTGCCTAACCGCTTGGCTAACCGACCTTGTGTTTTGCGGTGCAAATATATGGCGTTTTTTTTACCAAAAAAAATTTTTTTATAAAAAAATCAAAAAATCACTTTTAGGCGCGGTATGCCGATGGCTTGATATTTGCTTGTTAACCACAAAAAAAATTATTATTATGTCAGTGTTAGACGGTATCAGAAGCTTGTTTTCATCTTCGGATCAGCGATGTGTGCTTACATTGTCGCAAACAGTAGGACTATTTGAAGGCGGGTCGGTTGGCGAGGCTCTTGGTATGCCAGTGAAAAATCGCACAGCCGAGCAGCTGCACCAAAATCCTGTAACCGATTTGCTTGGCTTTGGCGACTATACCACACCCGGAGGGTCTTTGTCGGTATGTTCCGCCTCTTCGTGTGGATTTGCATCTTTTATGGCAGACAACGAGGTGCAGGGTTTTCAGCCTCAACGGTATCTTGCGCTTTGCAACAGCTGGTATTTATATAATGTGAAGGATGAAATCGGTCCGCTGCGTCTGATACTTCCTGCGGCGGTGGTGGCAGGCGCTCTCTATTCTGCGCTACCGCATATAAGCGTAAAAGATGCCTTGATGTCGCTCCCTGATATTGTTTGCGACAACTGCATTTCGTCGGCGTCGCTTTTCTTTGCTGTGTCAAAATATCTCTCTTGTGGCGACGCTCCGCAAGATGCGGTAAAAAAGGCTATTGACTTGTCGTCGCGCATTTGTGCCGAATTGGGACTCGTGGTAAATCATACAGGTATAACTTCGAGTTTTAGAAATATTCTCTCAACATGCTTTGCCTCTACCGAAGGCGGATTCAGCTCCATAGTTCTCGGGGCGGTAAATTCAGGCGTCTTTCCCGACCTGTCAGGATATCTTGTAGGGTCGCTTGCAGGCTTATATGCCACTTCTGACAGTATACCATCCTTGTGGAAAAGTTCGGTTTCGGGCATTGATTCGGTTCGTAATGCTGGCGAAACTGTTCATAAGCTTATCACACATGCCCTCGAAACCGTCTCCTAAGAGGGTAGGAGAGGGGAGTATAATTTACTTATTGTAATCGATAATTTATAATTCTACAAATATAAATTACATCAATTGGAATTATAAAAAACTTTTCTTTGTAAATCACTAATCCATAACAGATAATATTTATTATTATATCTAATAATATTATATTTCTTTATTTGTTATAATTGAAATATATATATTTATATACTCAAATTAAAGAAAAGTTGATTTTTTTAAAAAAAATATAAAAAAAGTTCAAAAAATATTTGGAAATATGTTTTTTGTTGTTTATATTTGCAGTGTCGCAAATGAAAAAAAATACGCGGCCGCACCGAAAGCGTAAATCCGGGGCTTAGTATTAGAATTTATTTAAACGTGATGTGAAGCCCGGTGCAAGTAAGCGGAAGTGAATTTTTGAACTGCGCGGCGAAGAAGACGGTGCCGCCTGAAAGCGTAAGTCCGGACTCAGTGTAATTGATTTATTAAACGTGTTTGACAGTCCGGTGCGAGTAGGGTGGCGGAGTTTTCTGCCGAGAATGAAAAATTAAAGCAAAGGTTTAGATACCTGCTTGAAAAAATTGATTGACAGAAGGATGGATTATGTACTTATAGTTATCCTTCAATAGAAATCCCGCTGTATGCCACGGGTCCGCCCACAGGAGGATTGTGTTTGAAAATTTCTAATTTGATACGTCCTATGCGTGGAATTTCGAGCTTGATGCGCTGCAAAATGCGGTGGGCTGCGTTTTCGATGAGGCAGGCAGGCAGCGACATCTCTTCCTTGATGAGGTTGTAGACGGCGCAATAGTCTACCGCGTCGTTGAGATCGTCGGATATGCCGGGACGGACGATGTCGGCTTCGAACGAAATGTTGACGCTGAAATCGTTGCCCTGAGTTCTTTCTTGTTCCAAAACGCCTATCGGCGAGTGAAAACGCATGTCGTTTAGTATAATTCTGCCCATTTTACGTAAAATTACTCCGCAAATATAAAAACAATCATTTGTTTTGTTTATATTTGCGCTCTATTTTATTTGATTATACTTATGGAAGAATCTAAAAATTTTATCGAACAGTTGGTAGAAAAGAACCTCGAAGAGGGCAAGAACGGAAAGAAAGTACAGACCCGCTTCCCTCCAGAGCCCAACGGTTACCTGCATATAGGCCACGCCAAGGCTATTGCCATCGACTTTGGTATCGCTAAGAAATACAACGGCGTGTGCAACCTGCGTTTCGACGACACCAACCCCATTAAGGAAGACACCGAATATATGGACGCCATCAAGCACGACATCGAATGGCTCGGTTTCAAATGGGGAAATGTGTTTTACGCATCCGACTATTTTCAGCAGCTCTGGGATTTTGCCGAGGAGCTTATCCGCCGTGGACGCGCCTATGTTGACGAGCAGAGCGCCGAAACCATAGCCGAGCAGAAGGGCACGCCCACTCAGCCCGGTGTTGAGAGTCCTTTCAGAAACCGTCCTGCCGAAGAGTCGTTGGAACTTTTCCGCAAGATGAACTCAGGCACAGTGGAGCCCGGCACTATGGTGCTCCGCGCCAAAATCGACATGGCTAATCCCAACATGCATTTCCGCGACCCGATAATCTATCGTGTGCTCAACATACCCCACATCCGCACAGGCAACAAATGGAACGCTTACCCGATGTACGATTTCGCACACGGCGAGAGCGACTATTTCGAAGGCGTTACCCATTCGCTCTGTACATTGGAGTTTGTGGTTCACCGTCCGCTCTACGATTTGTTCGTTGACTGGCTCAAAGAGGTTAGGGGAGAGGCCGACAATATGGACGACAACCGTCCGCGTCAGACCGAGTTTAACAAGCTCAACCTCAGCTACACCCTTATGAGCAAACGAAACCTGCTCACACTTGTGAAAGAAGGTCTCGTATCGGGATGGGACGATCCCCGTATGCCCACCATCTGCGGATTCCGTCGTCGTGGATACAGCCCCGAGTCGATTCTCAACTTCATCGACAAGATTGGCTACACCACCTACGACGCCCTCAACGAGTTTGAACTCTTGGAAAGTTCGGTTCGTGACGACCTCAACACCCGCGCCACACGTGTGTCGGCAGTGTTAGACCCTGTGAAACTCATCATCACCAACTATCCCGAAGGACAGACCGAGGAGATGACAGCCATCGACAATCCCGAGGACCCAAACAGCGCAACCCATACAATCGAGTTCAGCCGCGAGCTTTGGATCGAGCGCGACGACTTTATGGAAGACGCTCCCAAGAAATTCCTCCGTCTCGGACCCGGCAAGGAGGTCCGCCTCAAAAACGCATATATAATAAAGTGTCCCGAGGAGAATTTCTGCAAGAAAGACGCTGACGGCAACATTGTGGAAATCTACGCCGAGTACGACCCCGACAGCCGCAGCGGCAGTGCAGGCGCCGACCGCAAAATCAAAGGCAAGACACTTCACTGGGTATCGTGCGCACACGCTCAGAAAGCCGAAGTAAGGCTCTACGACCGTCTTTGGAAAGTTGAAAATCCCCGCGACGAGATGGCACGCATCATCAAAGAGCAGAACTGCGAACCCCTCGCAGCAATGAAACAGATGATAAATCCCGATAGTTTGAATGTTGTAAGCTGTTACATAGAAAAGTACGCTTCTACGCTCAAACCTCTTCACTATTTGCAGTTTATTCGTATGGGCTACTTCAATGTAGATCCCGACAGCACAGCAGAGCATCCGGTGTTTAACCGCACAGCCACGCTCAAAGACACCTGGGCTAAAGTGAATAAATAGGTAAAAGAAGTCGGATTATGAATTACAGACTCAGTTTTGTAATTCATAATCCGTTTTTTTTCAAAAAATATTTCAAAAAAAATTTTTTTTATCGAAAATACTCTCTACCTTTGCGCCGTCAAATTCAGAAATAAGACTGCCCGATGGTGTAATTGGCAACACGTCTGACTCTGGATCAGGAGAGTTCAGGTTCGACCCCTGATCGGGCAACATCAAGAGAAATTCCGTATTGCGGGATTTCTCTTTTTTTTAATCATTTTTAACCATTTAACGATTACGCGTATTAAAATATTCCGTAACTTTATAAGCCAAAACAGATATTTTAGATTACTTTATGGAACAACCTAACATACTAGTGGTAGATGACAGTATGCCCAACTTAATGTTGCTCAAGGACATACTCTCGGGATACAATTTCGGTGTAACTGCCGAAAGCGACGGAGAGAATGTGCTTGGAATACTTAAAGCTGGCAACATAGATCTTGTGCTATTGGATATAATGATGCCCAAGGTAGATGGATTTGAGGTTTGCAGACGCATTAAGGCCGACCCTGACACCAAGGATATTCCCGTGATATTTCTCACTGCTAAAGTTGACGAGGCAAGTCTGCTCAAAGGATTTGAACTCGGCGGCGTTGACTATATCAAAAAGCCATTCTTGATTTCGGAGCTTATGGCACGAGTAAAAACACATTTGCGCCTGCGTCAAGCCGAGACTCAGCTGAAGGACTTTAACCGACAGATACTCACAGCCGTGGTGCAGACAGAGGAGAGAGAGCGTGCCCGTTTTGCAAAAGACGTTCACGATGGTCTTGGTGCTTTTTTCTCGAGCCTGAATACATATCTTAGCCTGCTATCGCACAACAAGGTTTCTCCAGAGGAGCTTCCTGCTGTCTATTTAGAGATGAAAGAGCTTATAGACGAGGCTGTTAAGGAGAGCAAGAATATATCAAACAACCTTATGCCCGATATGCTTCAAAATTTTGGGTTGGTGGCGAGTGTCAGCAGTTTGTGCAAGAAACTTTCGCCCGCAGGTATGCCTGAGATTGTCTGCGTTACAGATAATTTTACCGAACCCGAAAGCGCCGAATGCAAAATAGCTATATTCCGTATAGTCAACGAGCTGCTCAACAATGCGCTACGGCATTCTGAGGCAAAAAAAGTCACACTTACCTTTTCTCGAAAAGAGAATCTTATCTGCATTGATTATACCGACGATGGCAAGGGATTTGACTTGGAAGAGGTACAGCGCCGTATCAAGGATAAACCCTGCAGCGGTATCACCAATCTTTATGGACGAGTGTCGGGGTTGAATGGACGAGTGGATATTGTCTCATCGCCAGGCAACGGCGTTAAAATAAATATAAGTATTGACACAAAAGCCAGACAGTAATGGAGACCGAACGCAAGATTGTATTAGTAGACGACAAACCGTCGTACCGCAGCACCACTAAACTGCTTCTGCGCAAAATCGGTGGGTGCCGTGTTACTGCAGAGTTTTCGTCGGGCATAGAGTTTTTAGAAAACGTTGATACAGTTGACGCCGACATTGTGTTTATGGATATTGAAATGCCTGGTATCAACGGCATTGAGGCTACCAAAAGGGCGTTGAAAGTGTGTCCCGACCTAACAATAATAGGTCTTTCGCTTTACGACGAACCTGCCTACATCGAAAAACTTATCGATGCCGGTGCGCGTGGTTATCTTCTCAAACTTGGCGACAATCTTTCGTTGATTGAGACCATCATAAAGTTTCCTAATGCTGAGATTTTTTACTCTAAAGAGATAGCTTCCGAAGTGGTGAAGCAGCCTCCTGTAAAAAAACGCATTATGATAGTGGAACCATCCGACGGCACCCGCTTTATTACTGAGTATACACTTAACAACAGAGGTTACGAAGTATTTTCATATTCCGACGCCGACGCAGCTTTGCAGAATCTCGCATCTGCCGCACCTGATTTGATTATAACTGATTACACACTCTCATCAACCGATGGATTTACCTTTATAGAGAAGGTAAGGCAAAACAGTAAGTTCGCCAATGTAAAGTGTATATTGCTGAGCATCAAAACAGACCCTGACGTAATGAAACGCGCTGACTCTCTTATGGTAAACGAAGTGCTCCGCAAACCATTTACGGCTATAACTCTAAACCAAGGAGTAGAAAAAGCTATTTACGAAGATATCTCTTAGTGATTTGATGAGGTGTCGGTGTTTCTAAAATCCAACCGAATAGAATTATTTGTTGATGATAAAGTCGATTCCGAGCAGTGTTACATCGTCTAACAAGGCAGTGTTAGACCGTTGGATATTGAGTTCGGTAAGCAGGTTGCTGATAGTTTCGCGAACAGGGAGGTTGTCGGCGACGAGATTTTCCACAACTGTTTGACCATAGTCTGGAATGCCTTCGCGTTCCATTTCTACCACGCCGTCGGTGAAGCAAAGAATTTTGCTGTTGCCTTTGAGAGTTAGCACGCCTTGTGTAATAACTGGAATATCGTCCATCATACCGATGCCGGGACATCCTGCGGTGAGGTATTCAAGGCTGAAAGTATCTTTGTTGAATAAGATTGGCGGATTGTGACCTGCGTTTACGTATTTTAGAACGTGGGTCTTAAAGTTGTAACGGCCGATGAAAAGAGTGATGAACCGTTCGCCGTTTGAGTTTTTAACAATAATTTTGTTAAGACGCTGTATCAGAGTTGGCAGCTCGGTTTCGGAAACGAAAAGAGCTTTGAGACTTGCCTGGAAATTAGACATGAGCAAAGCCGCAGCCATACCTTTCCCCGCCACGTCGGCGATGCAGAAAAACATTTCGTCTTGCGAAAGGTAGTCGAAATCGTAGTAGTCGCCACCTACCTCGTAGTGCGGCAGGTAGAAAGGGTAAACGGCGATGTTTGGGTTTCCGTCGAAAATGTCAGCCTTAGGGATGAGGAGGCTCTGCATTTTAGACGCCATTTCCAACTCTTTGCGCATTCCCTCCTGGCGTTTGTTTTCGATCGCCATGATAATGTGGTTTGAGAGAATTTGAATTGAGTTGAGGTTTTTGATAATGGGCGAAGTGCCTTTGCCTTCGTTAGCGTCGCCGATGAGGATATATGCGAGCGGTTTTGTATTCTGGGTGATTGGGATTATGTAGTCGAGTCCGGGGAGTTTTTTTGTAAGGTCGAGCGAGGAAATGGAGTCGTATTCAGTAATGTCGCCGAAGTCGCGTTCAGGATTGATGTTTTCTCCAACCGCATCGTCGATACCGTGTCGAAGGATAATGTTCCAATGTCGGTTGTCGTAGTTGAAAATCAGCACGCTGTTGATATTAAACTCGTCTAAAAGCACACTGCTGTAAGTTTTCAGCAATTCTCCAATTGAGGAGTTGTTGCTGATAACTTTGATGATGTTAAGCAACGTGTTTAGTTTAAACCGGCTAGAGTTTGCTTTTTTCCCTTCGACCATAAAGCCAATACGAATTTGTTTTTTTGCAAAAATAAAAAAAATATTTGTGCAGCGTATATAGTTTCTGCACAAATATTTAATAAGGTGAAATTATTTTGCTCGTTCAACGTAAGAACGGTCGCGTGTGTCGATTTTGATTCTGTCGCCCTGGTTAACGAAGAGAGGAACGCGGATTTCGGCTCCTGACTCAACTGTAGCGGGTTTGAGAGTGTTGGTAGCGGTGTCGCCTTTGATTCCAGGTTCGGTGTAGGTAACTTCCATGATAACAAAAGGAGGAAGCTCTACTGTAAGAATCTGGTCGGTTTCTTCTTGGATAACGATTTCAACTTCTTGACCATCAAGATACATGTCGGGGTTTTCGATGTGCTCTTTGGGAACAGTGATTTGCTCGAAAGTTTCTTGCTGCATAAACACGTAGTCTTCGCCCTCTTTGTAGAGGAACTGGTAAGGACGGCGGATAATGCGGGTGATGTCAATTTCGTGTCCTGCCGAGAAAGTGTTTTCAAGTACCCTGCCGTTGGTAAGGCTTTTGAGGCGGGTGCGGACGAATGCGGGACCTTTGCCCGGTTTTACGTGCTGGAAACTAACCACAGTGTAGATGTCGTGGTTGAAGTTGATACACAGGCCGTTTTTTAAATCTGCTGTTGTTGCCATTGTTGTAGGTGTTTTATTAAGTTTTTAATGCGCAAAAGTAATAATAATCTTTTAATTGCAAAAAAAACTTTATATTCTGAATCCACCAATTAGCACATCGTCCATTTGCACAAAACCGTTACGCCAGTTTTCAAAAAAGTCGTCGAGCCGTTGTTTTTGAATTTCAGGGTCTGGAGTTTCTGCGTTGAGTTCTTCTAAAAGTTTCTTTAATCGTCCGTAGGTGACCTTCTTGTTGGTTTTTGCGTTAAACTGGTCGGGAAAACCGTCGGAGAACATGTATATGTAGTCGCCTTTTTTTACTGGAATATCTATGGTTTCAAATGGTTTTACCAAAGGATAATAGCCGATTGGATTTTTTACGCCCTTGTATTCGGTGAGTACGCCGTTGCTTACGAGGTACATAGGGTTGTTGGCTCCTGCGAATTGCAATGTCATTTTTTTTGTGTTGAGTATGCAGAGAGCCATATCCATGCCGTCTTTGGGTTCGAGTGTGCCTTCGGCAGATTGTTTCAACGATATTATCACCTTTTGGCGGAGCTGTTCAAGAATTTCGGAAGGTTTTATAGAAGAGTCGCATTCGGCGGTGATGTCGTTGAGGAATGCCATTCCAAGCATGCTCATAAATGCTCCAGGAACGCCGTGACCTGTGCAGTCGCAGATGGCGATAATCAGCAAGTCGCCCTGTTTTTTCATCCAATAAAAGTCACCGGAAACAATGTCGCGAGGTTTCCACAGTAGGAAATAGTCGGATAGCATAGATTTAAGTATGTCTTCACGGGGCAGAAGCGCGTTTTGTATGCCTCTGGCGTAGCGTATACTGTCGGTTACTTCCAAGTGTTTCGCCTCTATCTGGTTTTTGAGCATTTGTATGCGCTCTTTGTCTTTTTCAATGGCGAGGCTCATATCCCAGAGTTTCTTGTTGCGCTGTTCGAGTTTTTCTTTCTGGACTTCGATCTTTTTTCGCTCAATAGCTAAATCGTTGTCGGAACTATAGTTGGCTGATTGTTTGGCAACTGTTGGTTCTGCCTCTTTTTGCTGTGCGAGTTCGTTGTAAAGGTAGTTGAGCCTTGTGAGTTCGTTGTCGTAGAAATTGATTTCTTGGCGGTAGCGGTGTTCGAGTCTGCGCGAGGCATTGAGCACACGCCGGCGCATAGCGAGCAGTACCACCACCAACACAGCAATAAGTACCACCACTATCACTATCAAAACAATATTTACAACGCCAGAGTTCAATTGTATCTCAATTATTTAGATGAAAAATTTTGTCCTAATATTAAGCTGTATTCCTGTTGCGAGAGTTCTGTAACTTTTAAACTGCTTAGGAAATCTGCATAAACTGTGATGTCCGACTCAAAATATCTAATGACATTCTCCTCGGTGAGTACAAACATGGTACCGTAAGAGTCGAAGCAAATATTCTTGACTGGGAAATTGTGCAGGAGAAAGTCGTCGACCACCAACGGCTTGGAGTTTATATGGTTAGAGTTGATTATCGAAATTCTGTTTCCAAGGCTCGACATGGCAATGTATTTCGACTTGTTGTCGTATACGATTTTCTCAATTCGGTTGTGGGCGCCGAGCATGTCAGATTCCTTGGTTCCTGTTTTTAAGTCGAGAAACTGTATGTCGCCTTTGGAAAAACAGATAGCGAGCAGTTTTTTCGACTCGATGCAAGTCATAGCGTATGCGTTGACCTCGGCTTGAGAGAAAATCTCCTGGGATATGTTGGTTTTGAAATTCCATCTTTTGAGCGTTGCGTTTCTAGTAAGGAGATACACGTCGGATTTGCCGTAGCAGTAGATGTCGGCAATGGTGGTTTTGAGGTTAAGGTTAGCCTCAGGTTTTTCGTCTGGGTCGTCGGAATCGAAAACACCTATGCGGCCATTGTTGTATGCTGCCACAAAGAATCTGCCGTCGGGAGTGAGCATTGCGCTTTTTACATAGTCGCCTTGTAGCGATAGTTTTTTCTGCCACCTCTGGTTTATGTTTATGCAAAAAGTCTCCTTGTTGACAGTAGAGTAGATGATGAGTTCAGGCGAAAGGAATATCGCGTTGTGAATTTGGTCGTGGCTCACAAAGTCTGAGATATTGACAAACTCTTTTGCTTTTCGGTCTAAAACGTTGTAACCGATAATTCTACCGTGCTCGGTGAGGAGTATTATGCGGTCGGCGAGGTCGATGGTAAACGCAACAACAGTTTCGTTGGTGGTTTTAAGAGGTTTCACCAAGTTGTTGATTTCCATAGAATAGAGCATAGCGTCGTAGAGTTCGGCGTTGTTTTGCGTAACGTTGTTTCTCTTGTTGAGCAGATATGCTGTGTATGCGATTCTCAGGTTGAGCTTCTTGTCGCCGTATTCGCTTTTAGCCCTCATAGCCATAGCGTTCGACATAGCCACGCTGTAAAGTCTTGTGGCAGAGTCGTTAGCTTCTCTGGCAATACGGGCCTGTTCTTCGGCGTCGTGCTTAGCCATGTCGGCTACTGCCCTTTGCCATTCGGCATCTTGAAGGTTGAGCTCGGCTATGGTTTTGAGCGAGTCTGCCTCGTAGCGGCGGCGTTCGGCAAGGTTTTTCGCTCTAAGAGCCTCGTCACGGGCGTTTTTGGCGATTGAGGCTTGCACCAGTGCCTTCGCTCTTTGTTTGCCGGCGTCGCGGTTGGCTTTTTCTGCCATCTCTTGCGACCGCAATGCGCGTTCTTTTTGCAGAAGTGCCGAATCAGCCTGTTGACGTGCGTATTCTGCCACCTCGGTAGCGTTGCGCTGTTCTCGCATTGCCCAACCAGAAAGCAGGATAAGACCAATAGTAAAAGCGGCAAGCACTGTGATAACTGTCATGAGTTTGCGGCGTTTCGACCGTTCCTGCGCTTTGATAGCCTGGTCGCTGAGTTCAATAAAGTCGATACAGTTTTCGTATTGGTTTTGAGCAAGTTTGAGTTTCTGACGGTATGAGTTTTTGGTGTTGTCGTATTTGAGAAAACGGTATGGGTTTGGTGTGTTGGCAATGTACCAGTTGAGAAAATACGAATATGTACCCGACGTGAGCAGATATTGGTCTTCGCGGTCGTGACTTAGCCAGCGGTTCATCTGCGACGCAAAGTCGTGATAGTCTTTAAGAAAAGTCTCCTCCTCGGCAGCCCATTCGGCAAGCAGTTTCCAGTTTCGGATAAGAGCCTCGTGGGTAACGTCTAACACGGTGTCGCCAGAGAGATATTGGGTGTCGAGCCTTCCGGGAACGCTGAACGGCTGCAACAGTGTGTTCTCTGGTGTGCGGAAGATGTTGATAACGCCGCATACTGTGGCGTTGGTTATATGAGGTTTGTTGATAATGCCTGTTATCTCGTTGATAGTGCAGCGGTTGCGTACCTGACGTTTGTTGTCGGTTTTGGTGAGTGATTTAAACACCGTCTCCACAATCTCCTTGCTCTCCTCTGGGGTGATATTTTTTTCAGCCCAAGGCACATTCTCCATAAAGTAATCGTAAGCCGATTCGTAAAGGATGCCGGCATGGGCGTTGAGAATGTTGTCGAGACTGGGATTTTCGTAATATTTTTGTTGGTATTCGGGAAGAGTGGCAAACCAGGCGTTGAACTTGGCGCGGTCTTCCATACTTAAAGCATCGCTTGAGATACCAGCTATTTGTACCAAGTGAATCAAGTCAATCTCTACCGCTCCATTATCTGCCATTTTCCACAACATGTTTAATGCGTGCTGCAACACAGGCAGCTGGTCGAAACCGCTGTTGAGGTTGTTGATAATGATTTCGGTAAGACGTGGAGATATGCTTCCTCCGGCAAGACGCGCGGGTTCCTCTATCACCTGCCGGATTTCGTTGCGCTTGAGCTGCGGAACAAAGAACTGGCTGTATGCGATATACTCAGGCAGGTTTTTGAATACGGTACACTGGCTTATAAAGTCGCTACGCATTGTAAATATCACATAGATGGGTAGTTTCTCTATAATTGAGAGCCTGATAGTTTCGAGTAGGAGGTTGATTGTGATGTACGATTCGTGCGAAGGTTTGCCGTTGGAGAAATTTTCCAAGTTAGTAAAAATCTCCTCAAACTGGTCGGCAATAAAGAGCAGATTTTTACCCTGTTCGCTATCTGTGTAATAAGGCGATTCTTTATATAGCGACACCAGCGAAGAAAAACCGTATTTGAGTTGGTTTTGAACTTTTTCTTTTGAAATGCCAAGTTGCTTAGCTGTTGTTTCACAAAGAGATAGGAACGGATTTTTCTGAGGTTTGAAGTCGGCGATAAGCCAGCCGTTGTATTTGGCTTTGCAGAAGCCAGCTCTGATATTTGGGAGCACACCGGCGTACACCATCGACGACTTGCCATCGCCCGACGCACCAGTGATAAACGCCATCTTGTTCTCTTCCAACAACTTGATAATCTGACGTATGTGCATATCTCGCCCTTTGAAGAATATTGATTCTTCTTCAGAAAATGGTCTCAGACCTGGATATGGACATATTTCAGGGTTCATGGCTAAGTTGTTTTTCCTGTAATTTTATCGTAGTATATCTTAATCTCCAATGGTATAATGCTTTTTTCGTTAATGGTGTAAGGTAATATTTTCTTTAGCGGTTTTAACTGAGTTTCGTCAACGTGTTCGCTGTTTCCGGCAATAAATAGCTGAGTGGCAGAACTTTGTCCGCCTGTCTGTTTCCATACCTGTTGGGCAAACGACGGAGCCCAGTCGGAGGCATAATCGTAATAGATGATACCAAGACGGCATAGTGGCAACTGGTTGCTGATATAGTCAGTGTAGTCGGTATCGGTGCCAGCGCTGATTTCGAGGTCGGTAACAGAGTGGAGGTCGGCGAGCATGTTTGAAACCTCCTTTGCCGAATCACGGTCTAAAGAGTTGTAAATAAAGAGCATATCGAAACTCTGCGCATCAGTTTTAACAGCAGGTTTCACATTCATAATTGTTCGTAGTTCCTCCACGAAAACAATCGGGGAGGTTATGTCTGAGTAAATAGTATTGTCGTTGATATCGCGTCGGATATCGTTGATATAAAGGTTGTTGTCGCTAATTCCGCCAGATGGATTCCATAGGAACATCTTGTATGTGGCGTTGTTGATGCTTCTTGCTGTGCGGTATTGCAGAGCAGAAGGAGTGTCGTAAATAACTGAATCGTTGTCTATAATGTTGTCAGAGCCAAGTATGTGCATTGAGCAGTCGGCAGTGAGCATCAGTTTTTCTATGTCGGTTTCTGTAGAGGTTGCTGTTTCAATCACCTCAATACCAGCACGTAAGAGTATATTCCTTACGTCGGAGCGCAATGTCTGCATTCCGTCGGTAACGTCGGCAAGAAAAACCTTTATGCTCTGTATATACAAACTCAATACCATTAGATGCTCTTTTATTCACAATTAATCTCCAAATTAAATGCCACAAAAATGTAAAATAAAATTGTAATTTAAAAATTTTCAATGAATATCTTTTATTGTTTGTTTTTTTTGCACTTTGTTTTCTTTGTGTTACCTTTGCACCGTTTTAATTTAAAATACAGAATAATGGGAAAGAAATTTGCCGAATACAAGCAGTTCGACCTTTCGCAGATTAACAAAGAGATACTCGAAAGGTGGCAGAAGGAACATACTTTTGACCAAAGCCTCGAAACTCGCGAGGGCTCGCCTAAATTCATATTTTTTGACGGACCGCCGTCGGCCAACGGTATGCCGGGCATTCACCACGTGATGGCTCGTACCATTAAGGACTGCATTTGCAGATACAAGTCGCAAAAAGGTTTCCAAGTTAGCCGCAAGGCAGGATGGGATACTCACGGTTTGCCCGTGGAACTCAGCGTAGAAAAATCACTCGGTATCACAAAAGAAGACATCGGCAAAAAAATTTCTGTTGACGATTACAACAACGCTTGCCGCAAGGACGTGATGAAATACATCGGCGAATGGGGACGACTCACTCAGCAGATGGGCTATTGGATCAATATGGACGACCCATACATCACTTACGACAACCGTTACATCGAATCGCTTTGGTGGCTCTTGAAACAGATGTACAACAAGGGCTATCTCTACAAAGGATATAGAATTCAACCATATTCGCCCGCTGCTGGCACAGGACTTTCGAG